>NZ_RCWF01000003.1 GCF_003667345.1 Poseidonibacter antarcticus | reverse complement strand
ATCCGTTCTCGTTCGACTTGCATGTGTTAAGCACGCCGCCAGCGTTCACTCTGAGCCAGGATCAAACTCTCCATAAATGAAGTGTATGATTTAACATACTGTTTGATACTGACAATTTATGTATTGTTATACAAAATTATCACTCAAATTAATAGACAAGAATTATATTCTTGTTATTATATGTATTTTATTTTATATCGCATTACTTACGATCATATTTAGAGTATTATATTCAGTTTATAAAGATTACTTTACAAACTTAAATTACATTGTTAAAGATCATCCATTTCTCGTAACACTTGGTGTCACTTAAATTGGACGGGAATTATAGGGGGTTTTATTTGCTTTGTCAAGGGAGTTTTGCTAAATGTTCGCTTAAATTTGTTAATTTGTGGATTTACTCTATTCTTTGTATACATAACCTGTTTTACTTTCAAGTTGTATTGTTCTTTTTTCATTAAATATATCGCTTAATTCAATTTTACAGTTGTTTATTATTTCATAAGAAATAGAATCATTTTCATTAGCACTTAATTTTGAATATATTTTTCCATCACTTCCAAAACTTAATTGTCCTAAAGAACTCGTTTCATTACAAGAAATATTTACAGTTCTAATATTAAAATTTTGTGATATTAATACATATTTACTATTTTTAATATTCTCAGTACAAGAGTTTGTACTATATATATTTTTTAAGGTGAGACTATCTTTTAGACTATCATCAATACCTGGATGACCAGAAGCATTTTTATCACTATATATTACATAATAGATACCACCAATAGTTTCTCTACATCTAAAAAATTTTAGAGTCCATCTTTTTTTGTGCCAAAGATTATCTGAATTACTAAATTTATCATTTATTAAAGACTGGTATCTTGTTTGTTTCAAATATAAAACTAATCTATTTGTTAAATCATCAATTTTACTTACTTTTACTTTTGGAATAAAAGATGTGTATAAAAAACCTAATAATACAATCATTAAAATTAATTCAAGAAGAGTAAAAGATTTTTTCATAATCTTATTTTATATAAACTTTATATAATTTTCTATTGTAATAACTTATTATAATTTTCAATTTGTATGTATCAAATTTTTCTAAGCTTATAAAATGTTTTGTACCTTCCTTTATTCCATAAAATCTTAATCTTAATAATAATTCATTATCATTACTTGAAACCATATTTATATTATTCTTTTTTAATTCTTGAGCCAATTCTTTTACAAAATCATATTTATAAATAAAATGTTTTTTTGGATTTGGTAAAAGTAAATATAAAGGTTTATTTACAATAGTAAAAAATACATTTATAAACAACATTAATAAAACCAAGGCCACACCAATATTATGTTTTTTTCTAAATTCTTTTAATCTAACCCTATATGAATGAAAAAATATTTTAAGCATTAAAGGCAAAGATATTACAACATAAGGAGCAAAATCTTCAATATAAACTCTTTGTCTAAAAGAAAAAAGAAAAGATAAAACTAAAGCTGTAGTCGAAATATACCAAGTTAAAGATTTTTCTTTTTGCTTAAATCCAATTCTATAAATAGTATAAAAGAAATACATAAAAAGTAAAGGTGAAAAAATAGATGCATAAATTGCAAAAGTATCCAAAAAGAAAGCTCTTGGTTTCCCAACTGTAGAAAAACCATAAATATACATAGATAAAGCAAATAAAATTAGTGAGATCCAAGGTAATTTGCTTTTTTTATCTTTAAGTGAATAGAAGAAAAGTGATAAATACAATATAGCAAAAGAATTATCTACAAATAAAAATAAAAATAACAGTACATAAGAATGATTGTTTGTTAACTTATAATAATATAAATATAATAACGTTAAAAAAATTACAATTATTGCACTATTTACCAATAAAGATGCACTTAATACACCTGGTAAAAGCATAAAAATACCAATAGATATTAATCTATCACTTTCATATGTAAAATATTTATCTGTTATCTTATACATTAAAATAACACTTAAAATATAAAAGACTATAAAGGGTAATCGTAGAGCAATATCATTTTGTCCAAATATATAAAGTGATGTATTTGTAATATAAGTTAAAACAGAAGTATTTACAAATACATTTAGGGCTTCTTTATATGAAATACTAAGCGTATTTGAAACAAACAGTAATACAATAACTAATAATGCTAATAAGGAATAGAAATAGTACTTGTATCTGTTTGTATTTGTCATAATTTTAGGAAGTTATCTATCATTTCATATCCATATTCACTCATAATTGATTCAGGATGAAACTGTACTCCATATATTTGTTTATCTTTTATTTCTAATGACATTATTTCATCATCATCAAGACTAACTGATGTAGGTATTACAACATCTGGTAAGTTATCTTTATTTACAATTAAAGAATGATATCTTGTTTCAATAAATTCTTTAGGTAAACCTTGAAAAATAACTGTATCTTTTAATACTTTTATTTTTGATGTTTTCCCATGCATCATATTTTTTGCTCGAATTACTTCTGCTCCAAACACTTGTGCAATACTTTGGTGACCCAAGCAAATCCCAAATATTGGTTTTTTACCTGCAAAATATTTTATTACATCTAAGCAAACTCCAGCATCATTTGGTGTTGCAGGACCTGGAGATATAATTATTTTTTCAGGATTAAGTTTTTCTATCTCTTCAACACTTAATTCATCATTTCTTATTACTTTTAAATTGGCACCTAATTCTAAACAATACTGCACAATATTATATGTAAATGAATCATAGTTATCAATCATTAAAATCATTTTATTTTATCCTTATGGAAAACCTATATTTATATAATTTGAGTATGATTATATCTTATTAAGGTTAGATTTTACATAAAATTTAACTTTTCT
Source organism: Poseidonibacter antarcticus (assembly GCF_003667345.1). Lineage (NCBI taxonomy): Bacteria > Pseudomonadati > Campylobacterota > Epsilonproteobacteria > Campylobacterales > Arcobacteraceae > Poseidonibacter > Poseidonibacter antarcticus. The sequence continues at coordinate 270,228 of NZ_RCWF01000003.1, read as the reverse complement.
AATTTCTTTGATTAAAAGTCTTGAAAAATTTTTAACAAGTTTACATATTTAATTATTTATAAATTAGTTCAAATAATTTATATTATATTCTTACTGCTACTACAAAAATTACTTTTTTCAATATATTCATGTCCATAAAAATAACTGAAGATTTAACTTTCAATATAATATTTATTAAACTTGATAATCATTCTTACTATTAAGAGTAAATAAAGCTACTTTTTTCTATTATTCTAATAATAATTATCATTAACGATAAAAATAAGAAGGAAATTTATGTTCAAGAAACTATTATTAAGTGTAGCTGTATTATCAAGCTCATTATTAGCTAATGATGTAGTAAATGTTTATTCAAGTAGACATTATGATACAGATAAAATAATTCATAAAATGTTTGAAGAAAAAACAGGAATTAAAGTAAAAGTAATTCAAGATAAAGCTGATGCTTTAATCAAAAGAATGCAAAGTGAAGGTAAAAATTCTCCTGCTGATGTTTTTATCACAGTTGATGCAGCTAGAATTCAAAGAGTAAAAGAAAACAATTTATTCCAATCTATTGAGTCTGAATATTTAACAAAAAATATTGATAGTAAATTAAGAGATAAAGACAACGAATGGTTCGCACTTACAAAAAGAGCTAGAGTTATTGCAGTTAGAAGAGATAGTCCTCTTGCAAATGGTATTAAAACTTATGAAGAATTAGCAGATCCTAAATATAAAAACCAAATTATGGTTAGATCTTCAAGTAATGTTTATAACCAATCTTTAATGGCAGCTATGATTGCACATCATGGTGTTGAATATGCTACAAAATGGGCTAAAGGTATTGTTGCAAATATGGCAAGAGCTCCAAAAGGTAGTGATAGAGATCAAGCAAAAGCAGTAGCTGCTGGTCTTGGTTCAACAGCTATTATGAATACATATTATTTTGGTAAATTAGCTGTTAGTAATGAGTCTGATAAAGAAGTTGTTTCAAAACTAAAAGTTATTTTCCCAAAATTTGAAAATGGTGGAACTCATGTAAATATTAGTGCAGCTGGTGTTACTAAAACTTCTAAAAATAAAGAAAATGCAATTAAATATATTGAGTTTTTATTATCTAAAGAAGCACAAGAAGTTTACTCAAAAGGAAACTTTGAGTACCCAATCTTAAAAGAAGCACAAACTGCTCCTTTAGTTGCAGCTTGGGGTAAAGTTCAAGATGATAGTGTTACTATAAATGACCTTGGTAAATACAATAAAGATGCTGTAAAAGCTCTTGATGTTGCTGGATGGAAGTAAGAATTATTGAAAAATAAACTTTCATTTTTAAAAATAAGTAGTGTTTTTATAACACTACTTATTTCCATTCCTATGATTACAATATTTGTATACCTTTTTATCTCAAATACAGATAATTGGCAACATATAAAAGATACTGTTTTATTTGAGTATATTTATAATACTTTATTTGTAATGATAGGAGTTGGAGTTCTTACAACTCTTATTGGTTTTACTACTGCTTATTTAACTTCTTTTTATACTTTTTCTTTTTCAAAGTTTTTTGATTATGGACTTATTCTTCCTTTTGCTTTTCCTACTTATATTATCGCTTTTATGTACAATGGAATGTTTGGGATAACAGGTAATATCACAACTTGGGTTTTAAACTTAATGGATAAAAATTTAAGTGAAGTAGTATTTTTTGATATACAATCCGTACAAGGTGCTATTTTAGTAATATCTTTGGTTTTATATCCTTATGTTTATCTTGTATGTAGAACTTATCTAAACTTTGAATCTGCATCAATTATAGATGCTGCTAAGACTTTTAATCTTTCTTCTTGGAAGATTTTAAAAAAAGTAGTTTTACCAATTTCTAGACCTGCAATAATTGCAGGTGCAACATTAGCAATGATGGAAGCAACAGCAGATTTTGGTGTAATGCAATACTTTGGAGTAAATACATTTGTAACAGGAATATTTAAAGTTTGGGAAGGAATGGGAAGTATTGAAGATGCTTCAAAATTAGCAAGTATGCTAATGACTTTTCTTTTTATTTTAATTATTTTAGAAAAATTCCAAAGAAGAAACAAAGTATATAAAAGTTCAGGAAAAGATTTCCGACCAATTGTAAAAACAAAACTAACAGGTTCTAGTAACTTTTTTGCTTCTTTTATCTGTTTTATTCCAGTTTTCTTTGGTTTTATCTTACCTTTTATCCAATTAAGTGTTTGGTTTATACAATCTTATAAAACAGTTATTGATGATGAATTTATAGATTTATTAGTAAAAACTGTACAACTGGGTTTAATGTCTGCAACAGCTATAACTATTATAGCTTTATTAATAGTATATAACGCAAGATTAAACAAAGACAAAACTTCTTCATCATTAACTCAAATAGTTAAATTAGGTTATTCAATTCCTGGCGCTGTTGTAGCTATTGGAATATTGTCATTTTTTGGTATTTTAAATACTTATGTATTTGAAGTTTTATCTTTAGATTTTATAATATCAGGAACAGTTATAGCTGTACTTTTTGGATATATTGTAAGATTTATGGCTGTTAGTATTAATAACTTTGAATCTGGTTTCAATAGAATTCCTCAAAGTTATGATGATGCAGCACAAATATCTGGAATTGGAAAATTTAAAACATTTGTAAAAGTTTTTATTCCTTTACTAAAATCATCAGCTGCTGCTTCTTTTATAATCGTATTTATAGAAGTTGTAAAAGAGCTACCTCTTACTATGGTTTTAAGACCTTTTGATTACAATACTCTTGCTATTAGAGCATTTGAATTAAACGAACAATCTCAAACTGTAGAATCATCAGTTCCATCTATGTTTATAGTTATAATTGGAATTATCTCAGTTTTATTATTAATAAAAAATATGAAAAAGGCTCAAGATGCTAAGTATTAATAACTTATCAATATCTTTTAATGATACAAAAATTTTAGAAGATGTAAACTTTCAAGTTATGCAAGGTGAAATCACTACACTTTTAGGTTCAAGTGGTTGTGGTAAAACTACAATTTTAAGAGCAATTGCAGGACTACAAAGAGAACATGAAGGAACTATTTGTATTGGAAATACTTGTGTATCTTCAAAAGAAGTTTATACACAAGATAGAGAAGTTGGATATATTTTCCAAGATTATGCACTATTCCCTCACTTAAATGTAGAAGAAAATATAGCTTTTGCTTTAGATAAACTATCAAAAAAAGATAGAAATAAAAGAGTAAATGATTTATTAGAACAATTTGATATTGTATCTCATAGAAAAAAACAAATCCATCAGCTTTCAGGTGGACAGCAACAAAGAGTAGCAATTGCACGTGCGATGGCAAATAAACCAAAGATTTTATTATTAGATGAACCTTTTGCAAACCTTGATGCACAACTTAGATATAAAACTAAAATGTGGTTAAAAAATATTATCAAAAAGTATAATCTTTCTGCAATTTTAGTAACGCATGATAAAAAAGAAGCTTTAAGTATTTCAGATAAAATTGGTATTATTCATAATAAAAAATTACTACAATTTGATAAAACAGAAATCATTTATAATAAACCAGTTAATTATTATATTGCAAATTTTTTAGCAGAAATAAATATATTACCAGATATTTTTGTGGAAAACTTAGGATTAAAGATAAAGAATAATCAAATAGCAATAATAGAAATATCTAAATGTAATCTATCAAATAAAAACAATCTTGTTGAAATTGAGATTATTGATAAATCCTTTTGTGGAGAGTATTATGAAGTACTTATTAAACCAAAAGAGACAAAAAATAATGACTTAATAATGATCAAATCAACACTTGAAAACATAAATTTAGAAAAAAATATCTATTTAGATTTATTAAAAGAGGATGTAAAAGTTATTTTAAAATAAAATAATTAACTTCTGTTTATAATTATTTATGTATAATAATTTATGAAACTTTTTTATGTCTTATTTTTAATAATTATATCTATATCAAATCTTTTTTCAAAAGATACCCAAAAATTGACTTTACAATTAGATTGGCTAAATCAATTTCAATTTGCTGGGTATTATATTGCAAAAGAAAAAGGTTTTTACAAAGAAAATAATTTAGATGTAACAATAAAAGAGTTTAAAAATAAAACAAATCTTATTAAAAGTGTTTTAGAAAATAATAATACATATGCAATTGGAAAATCTTCATTAATAATTGATAAATTGAATAATAAAAATATTATTCTACTTGCAGCAATTTTTCAAACATCACCTTTAAGTTTAATGAGTCTAAAAAAATCTAATATAAATAATATTAACGATCTAAAAAATAAAAAAGTTATGATTACACCTTCTGCAAGGAATTCTGCAAGTATAAAAGCCATGATCAAATCTCAAGGTCTTTCCCTAGATGATATAGACTTTATACCTCACTCACTTAATATAAATGATTTAATTAATGGGAAAACTGATGCAATAGCTTGTAATTTATCAAATGAACCATATATCTTAAAAAATAAGAATATAGAATTTAATCTATTTAACCCAATTGATTATGGTTTTGATTTTTATTCAGGGATACTATTTACATCAAGTAAAGAATTAAATACAAATCCACAAAGAGCAAGAGATTTTTATGATGCTAGTATAAAAGGTTGGAATTATGCATTTTCAAATATTGAAGAAAGTGCCAAAATTATATATGAAAAATATAACACTCAAAATAAAACCTTAGATTCTTTAATATATGAAGGAAAGATATTAAAAACATTTGCTTATAAGAATAATCCAAAATATTTAGGTTATATAAATCCTTCTAAAATTAATGAACTTAAAAGATTATATTTAATTTTAGGTTTAGCTCATAATTCAAAAATCAATCTTGATAACTTTATTTTTGATGAGAAAAAAGTAATTTTAAGTTATCTAGAGAGTAAGTTCCTAAAAGATAATACTTTTGCTTTAATGACTAGTACAAAAAATATACCTTTTAGTTTTAAGAAAGAAAATACAGTAAAAGGTATTGAATTTGATCTGTTTAAATTAATTAGTAAAAGAATGGGTATTACCTACAATATAATTGAAAAACCAAAAGATCTTTCAATATTTAAATATATTAAAACTAATGATATTTATTTTGAATTTAATTACTCAAAAGATTTACTTGATTTAGACAAAATGATTTATAGTAATTCTATTTTTAATATTCCAATTGCACTTGCAACTAGTAATGATAAAAATTTTATTACAGATTTGTCAATATTGAGCGGAAAAAAAATTGCTATTTTAAAGAATTCTGATATTTATCATAAATTAAAATCAAAGTACAAAGATATAAATTACATACCTATTAAAACAAAAGAAGAAGGTTTTAAGTTACTAAAAAATAAAAAAGTTTTTGGATATATTGATAATGTTTTGTCCCTTTCTCACACCATAATAAAAGAAAAATTACCAAATATAAAAATATCTGGTACAGTTCCTTTTAATCTTGAAATGAGAATAGCGACAAATAAAGAAAATTTTCTATTAATAAATATTATTAATAAAATTATTCCTTACTTAAAGAAAGAAGAAAAGGAAGAGATTCTAAAACAATATCAGTTAACATTAATTAAACAAATTGATGATTATTCTTGGATTTATAAATATATTCTTCCATTGTTACTTGTATTAATAATTATTTCTATTTTTAATAATAGAATGAGAAAAGAAATTTTTAAAAGAAAACAAGCTGAAAAAGATTTAAAAGATTCTGCCAATAGAGATAGTCTAACATGTATTTATAATAGAGGCAAAATAGATAAGCTTATTGAATTACAAATTAAGAATTCTAAAATTTCAAAAGAAATGTTTTCTATAATATTCTTTGATATTGATAACTTTAAACAAATAAATGATACTTTTGGCCATAATAAGGGAGATAGTGTACTTATAGAAATGACTTCATTAATATCAAAAAATATCCGAGAAACAGATATTTTAGGAAGATGGGGAGGAGAAGAATTTATTATTATCCTTCCTAAAACAACTTCGGATAAAGCCTTTATTTTAGCAGACAATTTAAGGGAATTAATTAGTAAAAATGATTTTAATTTAAATAAACATATTACAATTAGCTTAGGCATAGCTCAATATACGAAAAAAGATACAAAAGAAGATTTAATTCAAAGAGCAGATGAAGCAATGTATTATATAAAAACAAGAGGGAAAAACGCAGTAAAGATTTTATAAAAGATAAGAAATAAATCTTATCTTCTATAGTTGATACTTTTTCTTAAACTCTTCACTTATATCAATAATTCCTCTTTTCTGAAGTGATTCTAATACACTTGGAGTACAATCAACATCATCAGGCCATCTTCTCTTAAAATTATCAAATGAGTTTTTATTTGTACCATCTAAACAAATAGTATTTGACTCGAAATAAAGATCTCTATTTGAATCAATATTATTAACAACTCTCCAAAGTAACATATAAAGATTATCTAGGTCATTTTGATTTGATGCATCTACAATAATCAATATTTTAATATTTTCTAAAAGTGGTTTTAAATCTTCAAATAAATGCTTTTGGTTTCTAGCTTTATCAACGCTTATTAGAGTTAAAGGATTTTTTGTATTTGTAAAATATTGTCTTAAATCTTTTACTTCATCTGTAATTGTTTGTGCTTTTAATAGTAATTCTTCATCACTTAACAGTGTAATTCCTAATTCATCTATTTCATCACCTGTACAATCAAGTCCTAGTTTTCCACCAAGTGCAAACTTTGGACTTGAATGATCAAGAGCATCAACTACACCTTTTGAAATCATAATATCATCAATATTTATTCTATTTAATATATGTTCAGTAATTGCTTTGTGATCATCTAAAGCAGGAGCATCTTCATTTACAAAAAGTGCGTGTTTTACAAAAGACATTTGTCCAACACCCCAAAAAGCATGCATCATTTGCTGAGCGTGACCTGGATATAATGTTTTTATTTTTGCTAAGATTAAATTATGAAATACTCCATTTTCAGGCATATAATAATCAATTAAATCGGGAGCAGTTGTTTTAAGTAATGGCAAGAAAATTCTCTCCGTTGCATGACCCATATATTTATCTTCTAAAGGTGGTTTTCCTACTACAGTTGCAAGAAAAGTTGGTTTTCTTTTACTTGTAATTGCAGTAACTTCCATAAATGGATACTCTTCTTCAAGTGTATAATAACCTGTATGATCACCAAATGGTCCTTCTATTTTCATTTTTGAAGGATCTACAAAACCTTCTATTACAAAGTCATTATCTTTTGGAACCCAAATATCATTTGTAATTGATTTTACTAATTGTGCATTTTTGTTTTTAACAAAACCATAAAGCATAAGTTCAAAAATTCCAATAGGAAGTGGTGCTTGTCCACACCAAATATACATAGGATCGCCACCAATTCCAATTGAAACTGGCATTTTTTTACCTGCTTTTTTGTATTCGTGGAAGAAGTGATTTGAATCTTTATGAATTTGCCAATGCATTCCTAAAGTATTATCAGAATAAACTTGAAGTCTATACATTCCAAGGTTTTTAAGCTCACCATTTAAAGAAGTAGTATAAACCTGTCCCATAGTTATAAAAGGTCCACCATCTTGCTCCCAAGTTGTTAAAATTGGTAAATCAGATAGCTTTGCATCAGCTCCAAGTTTTATAACTTCTTGACACTCCCCTTTTCCTTTGTTCTTTTTTGGAATTGTGTTTTTTAGTGCAAACATTTTTCCAAATGTTGATAGTTTTTCTGACATTGTTGTAGGTGGTTTCATTTTTAGTAAACTTTCAATTTCAGCACCTATTTTGTCCCCATCACCTATGAATAATTTTACTGCTTTTTCATTTGCAAAAACATTCATTAAAACTGGTATATCAAATTTTTTATTGTTTTTTTTATCAACTACATTTGTAAATAACAATGCTTTAGAATCTTCTTTTTTCACTTCAATATATGCGATATGAGGAATTTCTAAATTAATATCTAGTTCATCATCTATAATTTTTAATAAATCATTCTTTTTTAATAGTTCAATTGCTTTTTTCATATTTTCCTCAATTTTTTCAACCTAATAAGGTAATTAGTATAAATCTTATATCATTTTAGCAATAAAATATAGTTTATGGTAGGAGTTTTATATATGATTTATAATTTTGATGAAAAAATTAATAGAAAAGGTACAAATTGTACTAAGTATGATGGTCTAAAAAAGAAATTTGGCTATGAAGATTTAAAACCACTTTGGGTTGCAGATATGGATTTCAAAACTCCAAGTTTTATAAATGATGAAATAATCAAAGCTACAAAAAATTCTCTTTATGGATATAGTGTTGATAGTGATGAATTATATGAGTCTATTATTTCATGGCAAAAAAATAGACATAGTTGGGAAATAGAGAAAAAAAACATTTATATGATAAATGGTGTAGTTCCTGCTTATTCTGCTTGCATTGAAGCTTTTAGTGATATTGGTGATGAAGTTATTGTTCAAACTCCTATTTACCCTCCTTTAGTTAATTGTGTAAACACAAATAAAAGAAAAGTAGTAATAAATGAATTAAAAGAAGAAAATGGTTATTACACAATGGATTTGGAAGATTTAAAATCTAAAATCACTAAAAAAACAAAAATTTTAGCTTTATGTTCACCTCATAATCCAGTAGGAAGAGTTTGGAGTAAAAAAGAACTAGAAGATTTAAGCGATATTTGTATTGAAAATAATATCACTATTGTATGTGATGAAATTCACTCAGATATTACATTTAAAAAGTTTATACCTCTTGCTTCAATTAGTCCAAAAATTGCAGATATTACAATTACTCTTAATTCAGCTGGTAAAACATTTAATATTGCAGGTTTAAATTGTGCTTATGCAATTAGTAAAAATCCTAAACTTTTAAATACATTTAAAACAATTGCAATAAAAAGAGAGATAAATTCAATAAACTTCTTTGGATTTATAGCAACAAAAGCAGCTTATGAAAATGGTGGAGATTTTGTAGACCAATTAAAAGAATATTTAAAAGAAAATATAGAATTTACAAAAGAATATTTAGAAGAAAATGCTCCAAAAATTGATTTTATGTTACCAGAAGCAACATATCTTTTATGGTTAAATTTCAAAAAAACTGAGTTAAAACATAAAGAAATTGAACATAAATTATTAACACAATCAAAGGTAGCTTTAAATGATGGAGAATCATTTGGTATCAATGGAAATTCATATTTTAGATTAAATGTGGCACTTAGAAAAGAAGAGTTAAAACTCGCATTAGATGATATATCAAAGAGTTTCCAGTAATACCAAGTTATAAAGTATTACCTTTTTTCTCATTATGATAATAATAAATTTATAAAGGAGTTAAAACCTTTTAAGAACTTAGAAATTAGTGTACAATTTTAAAATAAAATTAATAAATAGGATATAAAATGTCTACAGAACTAGTTCTTGCATCTGTTATTTTTGTTACAATTGGTTTCATTTTAGTGGCAGTCTTCGTACTTACTAGATTTATAGGTCCTAAAGATGAACTAGCTCAAATGAAAAATACAGTATACGAAAGTGGTGTTTCGAACCCTGTAGGTGGCACTAATATAAGGTTTTCTATTAAATTTTATTTAGTTGCTATTTTATTCGTTTTATTTGATGTGGAAATAATCTTTATGTTTCCTTGGGCTGTAAATATTAAAGAACTAGGATACTTAGGACTTTTTGAAATGTTCATGTTTATGGGACTTTTATTTGCAGGATTAATATATATCTATAAGAAAAAGGCATTATCATGGGATTAGGAGCGGAAGCTAGTTTAGGCGATTCTATTGTAACAACAAAACTTGATCATGCAATAAATTGGGGTAGATCATACTCTTTATGGCCAATGGTTTTTGGAACTGCTTGTTGTGGTATTGAGTTTATGAGTGTTGCTGGTGCGAAGTATGACTTATCTAGATTTGGAGCTGAAGTTGTAAGATTTTCTCCAAGACAAGCTGATTTACTTATAGTTGCAGGAACTATTTCATATAAACAAGCTCCTATTTTAAAGAAAATTTATGAGCAAATGTGTGAGCCAAAATGGGTTATTTCTATGGGTGCTTGTGCTTGTTCTGGTGGATTTTATGATAACTATACAACTGTTCAAGGAATTGATCAAATTATTCCAGTTGATGAATATGTAGCTGGTTGTCCTCCAAGACCTGAAGCTGTATTAGATGCAATTATGCGAATTCAAGAAAAAGCTAATGATGAATCAATTTTAAAAGATAGAGTTAAAGAGTATAAAGGATTCCTAGATGCTTAAATGTGATATGATAATTGATTCAAGCGAAATAAAAACAACAATATTAAAATTAAAAAATGAAGAAGAATATACAATACTCTTAGATGTAACTATTATAGATTATTTAAAATATCCTGATGTTACGCCTAGTCGTTTTGCTGTTGTTTATATATTAAGAAATAAAACATTTAAAAAACAAATATCAATAAAATCATATATAGATGATTCAACATTAACAGTTGATTCTTTAACACAAATTTATAAATCAGCAAATTGGGCGGAAAGAGAAGCTTATGACCAATATGGTATTAACTTCAATGGTCATCCAAATTTAAAAAGACTTTTAAATCATCATCAATTCATAGGTCATCCTTTAAGAAAAGATTATGAAATTACAAAAGGTCAAATTTGTACAGAGACCGAAGATTTAATGGATGAAATGGATCCATTATTAATAAAAAAAGGTTATACACCAGAAGAAATAAACGATTTAATGCTTTTAAATGTTGGTCCTTCTCATCCTGCTTCACACGGTACAATTAGAAATTTTGTAGCAATGGAAGGTGAAACAATAACAGCTTGTGTTACAGAAATTGGATATTTACATAGAGGTTTTGAAAAATCTTGTGAAAACCATACATATTCACAAGTAATTCCTTATACAGATAGATTAAACTATTGTAGTGCTATTTTAAATAATATAGGTTATGCAAAAGCAGTTGAAGAAATGTTAAAAATTGATATTACACAACGTGCTAAATCAATTAGAGTAATAATTGGTGAGTTAAGTAGAATCATTGATCATCTTGTTTGTAATGCTGCAAATATGGTTGATTTAGGTGGACTTACAAATTTCTGGTATTTATTTGCCCCAAGAGATACTGCTTATGATTTATTATCAAAATTAACAGGTGCAAGACTTACTAATACTTATACTAGAATTGGTGGTTTAGAGTTTGATTTATATGATGGATTTGCCCAAGATTTAGAAAATGTATTAAAAGAAGTAGAAACAGCTTGTTCAGATGCATTAAGCTTAATTGCTCATAATAGAATATTTCAAGATAGAACACAAGATGTAGGTGTAATTGACTCTGATTTTGCTTTAAGTGCTGGTATTTCAGGACCAAATTTACGTTCAACTGGTGTTGCTTATGACTTACGAAAAGATAAACCTTATTATGGTTATGAAAATTACGATTTTGATGTTGTAATAGGCTCACATGGTGATGTCTATGATAGAATGATGTGTAGATTTGAAGAAATGGTTCAAAGTACAAAAATCATAAGACAAGCAATGAAAGAATTACCAGATGGTCCTATAAATGTAGATGCACCTGGTGTTTTATTACCATCTAAAAAAGATGTTTATGGAAATATTGAAGGTTTAATGAATCAATTTAAACTTACATTTGAAGGTATCAAAGTACCTAAAGGTGAATATTATTCTTCAACTGAAGCAGGAAATGGTGAGCTTGGTTTCTTTATAGTTAGTGATGGTGAAGGTAGACCTTACAAAGTAAAATGTAGACCTCCTTGTTTTTATTCACTTGGAGCTTATTCTAATATAGTAGAAGGTGGAATGCTAGCAGATGCTGTTGTAACAATGGCAAGTATGAACTTTATTGCTGGGGAGTTTGATAGATAATGAAAACATTTGTATTTACTAAAGAGAATGAAGAGAAATTTCAAGAACAATTAAAAAAATATCCTAATAGCGATTCTATGATGTTACCTTGTTTATGGCTAGTTCAAGAACAAGAAAACTGGATTTCGCCAGAAGCTATGATTTTTATTGCAAATAAATTAAAGAAAACTCCAATTCAAGTATATGAAGTAGCGACTTTTTATACTATGTTTAATTTAAAACCAATTGGTACTTATCATATTGAAGTTTGTAAAACATTGTCTTGTATGATGATGGGAGCAAATGATTTAATCAAATTTATGAAAGATACAGTTGGTATTGAACCTGGACAAACAAGTGAAGATGGTAAATTTCACTTAAGTACAGTTGAATGTATGGGTGCTTGTGGTGGCGCACCAATGTTTGCTATAAATGGTGAATATAAAGAAAATCAAAGTGTACAATCCTTGAAAAAACTTGTAGAAGGATGTAAATAATGCTAGTTAAAGTTGTAAGCAAAAAATTTGATATTCCAAATTATCATAAATTAGAAGTTGCACAACAAAATGGTGCATATTCTTCGATAGAAAAACTTTTTACAATGACTCCTGATGAAGTAACAAATGAAGTAGTAAATTCAGGTTTAAGAGGAAAAGGTGGAGGTGGTGCACCTTGTGGTCCAAAGTGGAAACTTATGCCAAAAGATGATCCAAGACCAGCATACTTAATAGTAAATGGGGATGAAAGTGAACCAGGAACTTTTAAAGATAGACAAATATTCCAATATGATCCACATCTTTTAATAGAAGGAATAATTTGTGCATCGTATGCAATAAATGCACATCATGCTTATATTTATATAAGAGGTGAATACAAATTTTTTAGTGATCGTGTTGATGAAGCAATACAAGAAGCATATAAAGCTGGAATTATTGGTGAGAGTGTTATGGGTCATGATTATAAAATGGAAATAACAGTTCATCGAGGTGCTGGGGCTTATATCTGTGGTGAAAAATCAGCACTTATTGAATCGCTTGAAGGTAAAAGAGGACATCCAAGACTTAAACCACATGGAAAAGAGTGTGAATGGTTCTTTGGAAATCCAGCAACTGTAAATAATGTTGAAACAATTGCAACTGTTCCTTTTATTGTTGAAAATGGATATGAAGCTTATACAGCTTATGGAACACAAAAATCACCTGGAACAATGTTATTTGCAATGAGCGGACCTGTTAAAAATCCAGGAGTTTATGAGTTAGCATTTGGAAACAAAATGATTGACTTCTTAAATGAAGTTGGTGGTGGTATGAGAGATGGTAAAAAACTAAAAGCAGTTATACCAGGAGGTTCATCTTGTCCAATTTTAACAGCCGATGAAGTAGAAAAAGCTGTATTGGATTATGAATCTATGTGGGATATTGGTTCTACATTAGGAACAGGTGGAATGATTGTAATTGATGAAGACACTTGTATGGTTAAAGCTGCAAAAAACTTAATTGAATTTTATCATCATGAATCATGTGGACAATGTACACCTTGTAGAGAAGGTTGTGGTTGGATTGATAATATATTGACAAAAATTCTTAACGGTGAGGGTTCAAAAAAAGATATTGATACGATAAATGATGTATGTGTATCTTTAAACGGTAAAACAATTTGTGTATTTGCACCAGCTGTTAAAGATATTATTCAAAGCATGGTGCAAAAATTCCCACAAGAATTTGAAGCATACTTTAAAAATTAAATTTTATATAGGAGAAACAAATAAATGGCAAAAAACACTTTTACGCTAACAGACAATAGAAATGGTAATTCATACGAATATAACGTACTTGATGGTACAAGAGGACCTAGTGTTGTAGATATTTCTACATTCTATAAAGATTCAGGAATGTTTACTTATGACCCAGGTTATACTTCAACTGCATCTTGTGATTCAAAAATTACTTTTATTGATGGCGAAAACTCTGAATTAAGATATAGAGGAATTGATATTAGAGATTTAGCAGGTAAGCGTTCTTTTTTAGATGTATGTTACTTATTAATGAGAGGTTCTTTACCAACAGAAGAAGCTTCTAAAAATTTTGATTTAGAAATCAGACATAGATCTTTTTTAAATGAAGGGTTAATTAGAATATTTGATGCATTACCAGATGGTGCTCATCCAATGGCAACAATGGGTGCTGCGACTATGGCACTTGCTGCTTTTTATAAAGATCATTTAAACTTAAAAGATGATAAACAATTTAAAATAATGAGAAGAAGAATTGTTGCAAAAATGCCAACTATTGCTGCAATGGCCTATAGAAATTCTATTGGTACACCATTAATATACCCAGATGTAAATAGATATTTTACTGAAAACTTCCTATATATGTTAAGAGCTTATCCAGGTGGAACTATGAAAAGACTTCCTGATGGGACTAACGAAGAAATTAAACAAGTAGAAGTAGAAGCACTTGATGCAATCTTTACTTTACATGCTGATCATGAACAAAATGCATCTACTACAACTGTAAGAAATGTAGGTTCTACTGAAGCTCATCCTTATGTTGCTATTTCTTCAGGTATTGCTGCTTTATGGGGATCTGCTCATGGTGGTGCAAATGAAAAAGTAATGGATCAATTAAAATTAATTGGTGATGTAAAAAATGTACCTACATATATTGCAAAAGCAAAAGATAGAAATGATCCATTTAGACTTATGGGATTTGGACATAGAGTTTATAAAAATAGAGATCCAAGAGCTGAAACATTAAAAGGTTTACAAGATAAACTAAGAAAAGAATTAAATCTTGATTCAAAATTATTAGATATTGCTGCTGCTGTTGAAAAAGCTGCCTTAAGTGATGAATACTTTAAAGAAAGAGGTTTATATCCAAATATTGATTTCTATTCAGGTGTTATTTTAACTGCACTTAAAATTCCAGTTGAAATGTTTACTCCAGTATTTGTTATTGGTAGAACTCCAGGTTGGATTGCACAATGGTCTGAATTAAAACAAGATCCTAAACATAAAATTGCAAGACCTAGACAATTATATACAGGTAACTAGAAATAAACTAACTTAAGTGTAAGGGGTAAATTAAATGAGCGAAATGGTAGAATTAACAGTCAATGGCGCACAAATGAAAGCTTCTAAAGGAAGCTTGTTAATTGATAAATTATTGGATGAAAATATCCATATTCCTCATTTTTGTTACCACCAAGCACTTGGTAAAGATGGTAACTGTAGAATGTGTATGGTTGAGATTGAAGGTCAAAAAAGACCTCAAATTGCTTGTGACACACCAATCAAGGATGGAATGATTGTAAGAACTAAGGGTGAAAATATCGAAAAAGTTAGACGAGATATTTTGGAACTTGAACTTATAAATCATCCAATTGATTGTCCTACGTGTGATCAAGCAGGAGAGTGTAAACTCCAAGATTACTATATGGAATCTGGTTTTTACGAATCAAGAATAAATACAGATACAAAAGTTCATGCAAGAAAAAGAGTTGATTTAGGCTCAAATGTAATGCTAGACCAAGAAAGATGTGTACTTTGTACTAGATGTGTAAGATTTTGTTCTCAAATTACAAAAACAAATGAATTAGGTGTAATTAATAGAGCCGATCATTCTGTTATTGGAACTTTTCCAGGACAAAAATTAGATAATCCTTACGCAATGAATGTTATTGATATTTGCCCAGTTGGAGCCTTAACAAATAAAGACTTTAGATTTAAACAAAGAGTTTGGTTTTTAGAAACTTTTGATGCAATTTGTAATGGTTGTTCAAAAGGATGTAATATTTATGTTGATCATAGAAAAGAAAAATATAAAGATGACCAAATATTTAGATTTAGACCTCGTGTAAATAAAAATATAAATGGATTTTTTATGTGTGATGAGGGAAGATTATCATATAAAAATGAAGCTATAAATAGATTTACTATAGGCTTATTAGACAATGCAGAAACAAATATAAGTAACACAATTACAAATATGTTTAAAGAGTTAACAACTCAAAAAAATATTTTATTTGTATTAAGTCCAAATCTTTCTTTAGAAGAAATGCAAAATGTAAATAATCTAGCAAATAAATTAAACGCAAGTGTATCAGGATATTCTCCAAATACTTTTGATGAAAATTTTAAAGATGATTATTTAAAAACAAATGATAGAAGTGCTAATAGAGCTGCGTTTAAAGAATTAGAAATAAATGAAGAAGAAACATATTTTACTAAAAAACTTAGTGATTCAACACTAGTAATTATAATTGATAATAACTATTTTGATGATAATTTAGAGTTACTTAAAAATAAAAAAGTAATTTCTCTTTTCTCTCACCATTGTTTAACTATTGGAAATTCAAATATTGCAATTCCAATATCCTCTTTTTATGAAAAATCAGGAACGTATATTAATAATGCAGGCATTAAACAAAAAGTAATATCAAAAATTAATAAAAATGAACCAATGGAATCAATTACTACTGTTATTGAACATTTAAAATCAATGATTGAAAAAGGAACTCTATGAGTAGTGCAATTGTAATAGCTGTAAATATAGCATTAGCTGCATTTCTAGCAGTTGGTCTTACTCCTGTTTTTGTATGGTGGGAGAGAAGAGTATCAGGATTTATGCAAGATAGAACAGGTCCAAATAGATGTGGAATTGGTCCAATTAGACTTGGTGGTCTAATTCAAAGTTTTGCAGATATGTTAAAACTAGTATTTAAAGAAGATTTTACTCCAACACATATAAAATATAAATTCTTTTTTACAATTGCTCCTGTAATTGTATTTTTTTGTTCATTTTTAACATTTGCAACTATTCCATTTGCTGATAACTTAGTAATAGATGGACAATCTTTTATTATGTCAGCAATTCCAAATCAACTAGGAATTATGTGGTTCTTAGCATTTGCTGGTTTATCTATTTATGGAATCATTTTAGGTGGTTATTCATCAAATAGTAAATATGGACTTTTAGGTTCAATTAGAGCAGCGGCTCAAGTAATTTCATACGAAGCTGCAATGGCACTTGCAATTATTTCAATGCTTTTATCTTATGGTTCAATTCACCTAACAGATATTGTTAATGCACAAACAGGAACATATTTTGGATTTATTCCAATGTGGGGAATATTTATTCAACCTCTTGCTTCAATTATTTTTATAGTTTGTGCATTTGCTGAAACAAATAGAGCTCCTTTTGATATAGCAGAGGGTGAATCTGAAATTGTTGCAGGTTATCATACAGAGTATTCAGCTATGAGATTTGGTCTTTTCCAAGTTGGTGAATATGCTGCAATGAGTGCATCAGCTGCAATTATTGTTACACTTATATTTGGTGGTTATCAAATTCCTTGGTTAGATACTCCAACTGTTCAAAATAATATGGATTATATTATGATGGCTCTAATTGTTATCTTACCTATAAAAGTATTTTTCTTTACAAGATGGATGAAAAAGAATAATAAATCAAAAAATAGTGAAGATAAATCAAGAGATTTAGAAACAAAAATCTTAACAATAGTATTTTGGACTATTGCACTTGTAGTTGTTGCATTACTTGCAACTTTTTTAAGTGTTGGTTTAGGACAAAATGGCGTAAATATTGCAACAGCAGTTCTTCAAGTTGGAACATTCTTAGTTAAATTTTTTATGATGGCATTTGTATTTATTTGGATTAGATGGACTGTATTAAGATTTAGATATGACCAATTACAAATGTTAGGTTGGAAAGTGTTATTGCCATTAGCTCTTTTAAACATTGTAGTAACTGCTACGTTTATTGTAGTACAAGGGAGTTAAGATGGGAATTAAAGTAGTACCAAGATATGGTAAGTCATTTAAAGACAAAATATACCTTCCTGCAATCATAGGTGGTATGAAAACAACTTTTAATCATTTTACTAAAAACTTAAAAGATGTTAACAAGCTAAAAACTATGCAATATCCAGAAGTTCAACCAACAGATTTGAATGAAAGATACAGAGGTGTTCATAGACTTACAAAATGGGAAGATGAAACAGAAAAATGTGTTGCTTGTTTTATGTGTGCAACTGCATGTCCTGCTGATTGTATTTTTATTGAAGCAGAAGAGAGATTTGATGAACATGATGAAAAACGTCCAAAAGAGTTTAAAATAGATTTACTTGAATGTGTATTCTGTGGTTATTGTGTAGAAGCTTGTCCTTGTGATGCAATTAGAATGGATACTGGAATTTTTTCATTTACAGGAAGTACACGTGAAGAATTTGTTTTAGATAAAAAAGCATTAATGGCAAATGACAGATCAAAGGATTTAAGTGATGATTGATGTAATATTTATAGCATTGGCTTTCCTAGCAATTTCTGGTGCAATTGCTATGATAGTATATGCAAATCCAATGTACAGTGCTCTTGGAGTTTTAATCTCAATGCTAAGTGTTGCAGGAATGTTTGCACTTCTAAATGCAACTTTTCTTTTCTTAGTTCAAATTATTGTTTATGCAGGTGCAATTATGACATTAATTCTTTTTATTTTAATGTTCTTGAATATAAAAGAAGAAGATTTACCAAAAGAGCCTAGAAAATTCCAATTTATAGCTATTGGTGCAATTATAATGATTCCACTTAATATTTTAATTTTAAAAGCAGTTTCAAAATTACCTGAAAAAGATTTCTCAATATCTAGTTCTAATTTTGGTGATATTAAACCAATTGGAATGCAATTATATACAAATTGGTTATTAGCATTTGAGTTAATCTCAATTTTACTTTTAGTTGCATTAATTGGTGCGGTTGTTCTTGCAAAAAAAAGAAAATCAAAAATTAATAATGCAGGAGAAGAATCATGATTTCATTAACATCTTATGCATTTGTTGCAATGATGCTTTTTTCTATTGGTGCAATAGGCGTAATTGCAAGAAGAAATATTTTTGTAATTTATATGTCAATTGAAATGATGCTAAATGGTATTAACTTATTCTTAGTTACATTTGCTAGATATCATTTTAATATGGATCCTCAAATAATTACAATAATGGTAATAGCAATTGCTGCTGCTGAAGCTGCAATTTTCTTATCTGTAATTATTCTTTTATATAGATCAAGAAAATCACTTGATACAGATATTTTTAACACTTTAATACAAGGAGAAAAATCATGAATACAAACTTGTTAGTTTGGATTATTTTAGCTCCTCTTTTAGGTGCTATTGTTAATACAGGATTTTACTTCTATCATATAAAGAAACAAAAAGTATCTGATTTAGTTTTTTCTATAATTGGAACAGCTACTCCTTTAATTTCTTTTTTAATTACTCTTAGTTTATTTTTAAGAATGAATAATGAAGGTATAACATTTAAACAAGAGTTATTTACTTGGATAAGTATTGATAAATTAAATATTAGTATGTCTTTTTTAGGTGATAACTTATCAATATTTATGAGTATGTTTATTACATTTGTAGGATGGTTAATTCATATCTATGCAATTGGTTATATGAAAGGTGATAATGGTTATGGTAAGTTTTTTGCTTACTTCAACCTATTCTTAGCATCTATGTTAATTTTAGTATTAGCAGATAATCCAATTATTCTTTTCATTGGTTGGGAAGGTGTTGGTCTTTGTTCATATTTATTAATTAAATTCTATTATGGAAAAGCAGAAAATGTAATTGCTGCAAATAAAGCATTTATTGTAAATAGAGTTGGGGATTTTGGTTTTTTACTTGGTGTTGTTACACTATTTTTTGCTTTAGGAGGAGTTGATTTATCATTTGCTTCTATTGAAGCAAATATAGGAAATGCTAGTAATGATTTATTAGTATTATCAGGAATTCTTCTATTTATTGGAGCAATGGGTAAATCAGCTCAAATTCCATTATATGTTTGGCTTCCCGATGCAATGGCAGGTCCTACTCCAATTTCAGCATTAATTCATGCTGCAACTATGGTAACAGCTGGTGTTTATATGGTTGCTAGATTTCATTTTCTTTATGTTGGAATTGAAAACATTGGTTTATTCATTGCTTATATTGGTGCATTTTCCGCTCTTTTTGCTGCAATTATTGCAACAAAACAAACAGATATTAAAAAAATTCTTGCATATTCAACTATGAGTCAATTAGGTTATATGTTTATAGCTGTTGGACTTGGTTTTTACTCAACTGGTTTATTTCACGTATTTACACATGCTTTCTTTAAAGCAATGTTATTTATGGGTGCTGGTGGAGTTATAATAGCTGTTCATCATGAACAAAACATATTTAAAATTGCACAACATAGAGCTGCTTTACCAATTATTGGATTTACTTTCCTTATTGGTGTTATTGCAATTTCGGGAATTCCTCCATTTTCTGGTTTCTTTTCAAAAGATGCAATTTTAGCATCAGCTTTCCAAGAAGGTCAATACCTAATTTGGGCTATTGCATTATTCACTGCATTTTTAACTGCATTTTATATGTTTAGATTATATTTTATTGTTTTTGTAGCTCCTACAAAGCATAATATAAAATATGAATACACATCAAAAACAATTACTTTTCCATTAGTTTTATTAGCAATTGGTGCAATTGGTGCAGGATTTTTAAACTTCCCAAGTATTTTTGGTGGTGAACATCAAGTCGATTCTTGGCTTGCACAATTAAATTCAAAAGAGATTCATTTAAGTCATATGACTGAATATATTTTAATGGCACTATCTATTATTGTTGCTGCTGCTGGTATTAAAGTTGCCCATAGTAAATATGCAAACTTTGATGTATATAAACCAGAAGAAGAAACAGGATTAATTGGTAATAAATTCTACATTGATGAACTTTATGACAGATTATTTGTTCAATCAAGTAAAAAATTATCTGTGTTTATTGATAAAGTACTTGATGATAAAATCATTGATGGCTTTATTATGAGTTCTTCACTTGGATTTATCAAAATTGGTAAAAAAGTTGCAATGATTCAAAATGCAAATATTAGATTTTATGCTGCTACTATGCTTGTTGGGATGACATGCATATTTATTTATTTATATATTAAGTTAGGATTATAATATGAGCTCAGATATACTTTCATTTATCATATTTTTACCTGCAATTGTGGCATTTGGATTAATGCTTACAACGAAGGATGTTAATACAATTAGAAATATTGCATTTCTAACTACTACTGTTATTTTAGCTCTTGTTCTTAAAATTTATATAGAGTTTGAACCAACTTCTGGAATGCAATTTGTTACAAATGTAACTTGGATTGAAACTTATGGAATAAACTATTATGTTGGATTAGATGGTTTTTCTTTAACTATTTTAATGATGATTGCGATTTTGATTCCTACTTCGTACCTTCTATTATGGGAAGGAAGAACAAAAGGATATTGGATAAATATGCTTTTAGTTCAAACAGGAGTTACGGGAACACTTTTATCTTTAGATGTTGTTTTATTTTATTTCTTTTGGGAAGTTATGCTTTTACCTGTATTCTTAATGATTGGTTCATATGGATTCGGGGATAAAATCTTCACAACAATAAAAGTAACAGTTTATACAATGGTAGGTTCATTATTAATGTTCATTGCTATTTTATATTTAGGTGTTGCTTATCATACAGAATTTGGTGTATGGTCGTTTGCATATAATGAATTAATGAGAATTACTACAATTGATTATTCAACAAAGGTATGGTTATTTTTAGCTTTCCTTGCTGCATTTGCTATTAAAATTCCAATATTCCCTCTTCATACTTGGATTATGGATACATATAAAAATGCACCAACGGGTGCTGTTTTCCTTTTATCTTCTATAATGGCAAAACTTGGAATTTATGCAATTGTAAGATTTATGATTCCAATTTTTCCAGAAATTTATATTGAATTTTCAATGTATTTTGTAGCTATTGGATTATTTGGATTAGTTTACTTTGGCATTGCAGCACTAATGCAAAATGATATTAAAAGAATGTTAGCATATTCATCAGCATCGCATTTAAGTTTTATTGCAGCTGGTATATTTTCATTAAATGAATATGGTATTAATGGAGCTTTATATTTAATTATTGCACATGCAATTGCAACTGGTGCATTATTTTTACTAATTGGTTTAATTCATGAAGAAACAGGATTTAAAACTATTAAAGATTTAGGTGGAATTGCAAAACAAGCACCTATTTTAACTTTTATATTTGCAATAATGTTATTTGCAAATATTGGATTACCAGGAACAAATGGTTTTGTATCTGAACTTTTAATTATCTTTGGTGTTTATGAATTCAATCATACTTTAGGTTATATCTCAGCTGTTACAGTAATTATTGGAGCATCTTATATGTTATGGATGTTTCAAAGAGCAATTCTTCAAGATAGACCAGAAGGTGCACCTGTTTTAAAAATGAGAGATTTAAAAATAAAAGAAATTATTGGTTTAGCACCTTGGGTTATATTGGTATTTTTAATGGGTATTTATCCTGATATTTTTATTGATAAATTTGAACCTACAGTTACTCACTACTTAAGTGATATCTTACATATTGGAGCTTCTAAATGAATGAAATTATCTATTTAATTCCAGCAATAACTGTTTTGATAGGTGCTTTAACACTTATGTTTATGAGTATGTATGATAAATATACTGTTAAAACATTTATTACAGTTTCTTCATTATTTTTAATAGTTGCCTTAGGTTTCTCATTATTAAGATTTACAGAATCTTATTCAGTTTTACCTTTTAGTGACTTATTAAACAATGTATTAATATATGATACTTTTTCAAATTTCTTTGATATTTTATTAATATTTGGAACTCTTTTAACTCTTTTAATTGGTGAGCATTATTTCCAACATAGATCATACTTTAAAGGTGAGTTTTTCTCAATTTTATTATTTGCATTATTTGGAATGATGTTATTAGGTCACTCAAATGAATTAATAACTGCATATATTGCACTTGAAATTGCATCATTTTCTGTTTATATTATGGTTGGTGTTAATACAGAAGATTCAAAAAGAGTTGAAGCTATATTTAAATACTTAGTTTTAGGTGCTTTTATTGGAGCATTTTATTTATTAGGAACAGTATTAATTTATGGTGCAACTGCTACAACAAATTTAAGTGAATTAGGTACATATATTGCATCTCATTCTGGTGATGATATGATTTTAGTATATATAGGATTAACATTAATTTTATTTATATTCCTTTTCAAAATTGCAGCTTTCCCATTCCAATCATGGCTTTTAGATGTATATAGAGGTGCGCCAATGGTTATTACTTCTTATATGGCATCTACATTTAAAATTGCTATTTTCTCATTTTTCTTAAGAGCAATTTTAACTGATATAGCTCCTATTATTGATTTTTGGGATGGAATTATGTATGTAATTATTATCCTAACACTTGTTTTTGGTACATGGTTAGCAATTACACAAACGATTATAAAAAGAATGTTAGCAGCCTCTTCAATTGTTCACACAGGGTATTTATTATTAGCATTTATTGCACTTTCATATAAAGATGGACATATATTAAATATTGAATCAGCATATGCCATGATGTTTTATTTAATTGCTTATTTATTATCAGCACTTGGTGCATTTGGATTAGCTTCACATATTATTTCAGAAACAAATGTTAGAGTTACATATAATGATTTTAAAGGTTTAGCACATGAAAGACCTTTTTTAGCCGCAATGATGACAATATTTTTATTTTCACTAGCAGGAATTCCTTCAACTATTGGATTTATTGGTAAATTCTATGTATTTACAGAAGCAATTAATGCAGGATATACAACACTTACAGTTGTAGCAATATTTGCAACTATCGTTTCAGTTTATTACTACTTTAAATTAATTGCAATGATGTATTTTTACCCTGCTCCTCTTACTTGTAGTATTGAAGGGTTTAATGATAAAAGAGTTTCAACATATGCGATTGCATTCATTGCGATACTAACTATCTTAGGTGGAGTTGGGACAGCTATTGTATTTTTTATACCTATTCTAAATATTGATGCAATAATTACTTTAACTCAAACTGCAGTTCAATCTTTATTTATAAAATAGAGTGTGTTAATACGTAACATACTCTTTTATAAATGTCACTTCTAAACAATTAATTTTTTAACACTCTTAAAGCCCATTAAATGGGCTTTAAAAACAGGCATACAATCAATCAATTATACTATTACAAGTTATTAATGTATATGCATATAAAGGAAATTGAAGTACATCTCCGCTATTATTATGCTATTAAAAAATAAACTAAATCACTGGAAAGGATTGAATATGAGTGACCTAATAGAAGGCTATTTAGGTAAAACCGTTGAGGGGAAAAAAAGTAGATTACCTGCTAAACTTGATTATCTACAAAGTGTTACAGGTGGATTCTTAGCCCTGTTTATGTGGGCACATATGTTATTAGTGTCTTCAATATTAATTTCTAACGACTTCATGTATGCAGTTACTAAGCTTTTTGAAGCAAGTTTTATTATTGATGGAGGAAGCCCAATACTTGTAAGTATTACAGCTTTTGTTATCTTTGTAATCTTTATTACACATGCAGGATTAGGGATGAGAAAACTACCTGGTAACTTCAAACAGTTCCAAGTAATGAGAGCTCATTCTAAAAGTATGGATCATGATGATACAAAGCTTTGGTTTACACAAGCAGGAACAGGTTTTACTATGTTCTTCTTAGGTTCTGTTCACTTATATATCATAATGACACATTCAGATGCAATTGGTCCATATGCAAGTGCTGATAGAGTTTGGTCTGAATGGATGTGGCCATTATATATTCTTTTATTAATTGCTGTTGAATTACATGGAACAATTGGTTTATATAGACTATGTGTTAAATGGGGATGGTTTGATGGAGAAAATCCAAAAGCTACTAGAAAAGCACTTAAAAAAATCAAATGGGCACTTACTGTATTCTTTTTAACTTTAGGTTTCTTATCATTAGCAGCTTATATGAAAATAGGTATGGATCACGCTAATAATGTTGGTGAAAGATATGTTCCTACAGCACAAATTATGGAATACAAAATTACAAATAAAACTCTTGGAGGAATCGCATAATGAAAATTAATTACTGTGATGCATTAGTTATTGGTGGAGGACTTGCAGGTTTAAGAGCTGCAGTTGCTGCACAAAAAAAGGGATTAAATACTGTCGTATTATCACTAGTTCCTGTTAAAAGATCTCATAGTGCTGCTGCACAAGGTGGTATGCAAGCATCTTTAGGTAACTCTAAAATGTCTGATGGAGATAATGAAGATCTACACTTTGCTGATACTGTAAAAGGTTCAGATTGGGGATGTGATCAAATCGTTGCAAGAATGTTCGTACATACTGCGCCAAAAGCTATTAGAGAATTAGCTGGTTGGGGTGTTCCTTGGACTAGAGTTAGAGAAGGTTCAAGAGAAGCAGTTATTAATGCTAAAAAAACAACAATTACTGAAGATGCTGACAGACATGGTTTAATTATGTCAAGAGATTTTGGTGGTACTAAAAAATGGAGAACATGTTATACAGCTGATGCAACTGGACATACTATGTTATTTGGTGTTGCTAATGAAGCGTTAAAACATGATGTTGATATTAGAGATAGAAAAGAAGCTTTATCATTAATCCATGAAGATGGTAGATGTTACGGTGCAATTGTAAGAGATTTAATTTCTGGTGAATTAGAAGCTTATGTTGCAAAAGGTACATGTATTGCAACTGGTGGATATGGAAGAATATTTAAACAAACTACAAATGCTGTAATTTGTGAAGGTATTGGTGCTGCAATTGCCTTAGAAACTGGAATTGCTACTTTAGGAAATATGGAAGCTGTTCAATTCCATCCAACTCCAATTGTACCATCAGGTATTTTATTAACTGAAGGTTGTAGAGGTGATGGTGGAATCTTAAGAGATGTTGATGGTCATAGATTTATGCCAGATTACGAACCTGAGAAAAAAGAATTAGCATCAAGAGATGTTGTTTCAAGAAGAATGATTGAGCATATTAGAAATGGTAAAGGTGTTCCTTCTCCATACGGTGATCACATTTGGTTAGATATTTCTATTTTAGGTCGAGAACATATTGAAAAGAACTTAAGAGATGTTCAAGAAATTTGTCAAATCTTTAATGGTATTGATCCAGCTGATGAAGGTAAAAAAGGATGGGCCCCTGTATTACCTATGCAACATTACTCAATGGGTGGAATTAGAACAAAACCAACTGGTGAATCTCAAACTTTAAATGGTTTATTTGCTTGTGGTGAAGCTTGTTGTTGGGATATGCACGGATTTAATAGACTTGGAGGAAACTCTGTTTCTGAAACAGTTGTTGCAGGTATGATTATTGGTAACTATTTTGCTGATTATTGTATAGATAATGATATTGCAATTCAAACTACTACTGTTCAAAAAGAATTAGATAAACAAAATGATTACATTACTGAAATTTTAGCTTATGAAGGTACTGAAGATATTTTCAGAATCAAAAACAGAATGCAAAATTTAATGGATCAAAAAGTTGGTATTTTTAGAGATGGACCTCACTTAGTTGAAGCTGTTGATGAATTAGAAGAACTACTTAAAAAAACTAAACATATTAATGTTAAGTCAAAAGAAAGAGTTGGAAATCCAGAGCTTGAAGAAGCATACAGAGTTCCAAGAATGCTTAAAGTTGCATTATGTGTTGCAAAAGGTGCTAGAGATAGAACTGAATCAAGAGGTGCTCACTATAGAGAAGATTACCTTAAAAGAGATGATGCAAACTGGTTAAAAAGAACAATTACATCTTGGCCAGATGCAAATGCTACTTTACCTACAATTACATATGAAGATTTAGATATTATGACTATGGAAATGCCTCCAGCATTTAGAGGTTATGGAGCTAAGGGTATGATTATTGAAAATGAATTATCAGAAAAAAGACAAGCACAAGTTGATGAAACAACTGAAAAAATGCAAGCAGAAGGTAAAGATAGACATGAAATTCAAGATGCTTTAATGTCATTTGATTTACCAATGAACTACAGAGAAAAAAATGAAAGAGCAGGAGATTTATAATGGCTATTGAAAAAGGTAGAGATATAACAATATCAGTTTTAAAATTCAATCCAAGATCTAAGGTTTCAAAACCTCATTTCGTGGATTACCATTTAGAAGAAACTCCAGGGATGACTTTATTCATTGCTTTAATGAAAATTAGAGAAGAATATGATCCAGATTTATCATTTGACTTTGTATGTCGTGCAGGAATTTGTGGTTCTTGTGGAATGGTAGTAAATGGTAAACCTGCACTTGCTTGTAGAACACTAATTGCAAACTACCCTACTGGGGTTTTACAATTAATGCCTATGCCAGCATTTGAACTTATCAAAGATTTATCTGTTAATACAGGTAAATGGATGGATGCAATGTCTAAAAGAGTTCAATCTTGGATTGTTGATAATGGTGAAGAAAAAGATATTACTAAACTTGAAGAAAGAATTGATCCAGATGTAGCTGATCAAACTTTTGAATTAGATAGATGTATCGAATGTGGTATTTGTGTTGCTTCTTGTGGTACAAAACTTATGAGACCAGATTTTGTTGGTGCTGTTGGACTTAACAGAGTTGCAAGATTTGAAGTTGATCCTCATGATAAAAGAACAGCTGAAGACTTCTATGAATTAATTGGTGATGATGATGGAATCTTTGGTTGTATGACTTTACTAGCGTGTGAAGATCATTGTCCAAAACACTTACCATTACAAAATAAAATTGCTTACTTACGAAGAAAGTTAGTAGCATTAAGATAGTTACAAAAGGGTTTTCCCTTTTGTAAAATCATTCAAGTAGAAAAAGTTAAGTATCAGATTATGGTATTTAACTTTTTGTATTTTAGGGAGATATAATGAGCTTAGCTAATGATTATTTTTTACTTTACCATGGTATAACATTTGAACAAACTTTAGATGCTGAAACAATTAAAACTGAAATAGATGAAGAATTCTTTTCTATTTATGCTTTAATTATAAGTGCAACAAGAAAAGATTATGAGAAATATTTACCATTAAACTCTTTTATAATTTTATGTGAGAAACTTAGTGTTAAAGCACCAACTAACATAAGTGAATTAAATCATTTACAACATACTATAGTAGAAACTATTATAAATAATAAATCGAAAAAAAATATTGATATATTACATGAATCTTTTAACTACTTAAAAAAAGAATCTATTTTAAATTATGAAAATTACGCAAAATTAATTTCTTTATTTGAATACCAAGAATTAGATATTATTGAAGAAGCAAGTTCAGAAGAAAATATCTCTAGTTTAGAAAATAATAAATCTTCATTTAAAGAATTAAAATCTATTTTAGAAAATATTATAAATGAATTAAAAATTCAAACATCAAATGAAAAAACTGTAGATGATTTAGATGAAGTAAATAAATATTTAAATACTCAAAAGTTTTCTATTGGAATTACTGGTGTTATGAATGCTGGTAAATCTACAATGCTAAATGCTTTAATGGGAAAAGAAATTTTAGGAAGTGCTGTTGTCCCTGAAACTGCAAACCTCACAATTGTAAAACATAATCCTACAGAAAGTGCAAAAGTATTTTATTGGAATCAAGATGAATGGAATAGAATAGAAAAATCTGCACTTCAATTAGAATCAATGAGAGATTATGTAAATGAAACAAAAAAGATTTTTGGTGATGAATTAAGTTCATATATAAAAAAAGAATCAAGATTTGATGAAGTAGATATAAAAGATTTATCTTCATATACATCAGCTGAAGCTGAAGGTAAAAAATGTAATCTAGTTAAATATGTTGAATTAGGTTCAAACCTTGATTTTTTAAATGATGGAATAGAAATTGTAGATACACCAGGATTAGATGACCCAGTTATTCAAAGAGAAGAAATTACAAAAGAATATATATCTGCATGTGATATGATGTTACACTTGATGAATGTATCTCAAAGTGCAACACTTAAAGATATTGAGTTTATAATTGATGCACTTTTATATCAAAATATTTCAAAACTACTAATAGTAATTACAAGAGCTGATACTGTTTCAAAAGAACAATTAGAAGAAGTAATTGAATATACAAAGACTTCAATTAAAAGACAACTAAAAGCACAAAATAAAGATTCAAAACTTGATTATATTTTAAAAACTATTAAGTTTATTCCAATTTCAGGGAAAATGGCACTTCTACATAGAACAGGAAGAGAAAAAGAAGCTCTTGATGCAGGATTTACGATAGAAGATACAGGAATATTAGAGATTGAAGAATATTTAAATGAAACACTATTTGGTTCTTCTTCACAAAAAGGTGAATTAATTATTCAATCAGGGAAATCTCAACTTCTTAAAACAATTGAAAAAGAAAGTCGTTCTTTAAATTATGAATTAAAACTTTTATCAAAATCAAAAGAAGAACTTAATAATGAACTTGAGGAATTTAATAAGAAAAAAGCTGTAAATAGTAGAATGTTTACAGCAATGAGTGAAGATATAACATATTATAAAAATGATGCTAATAATTATATAGAATCACTAGAATCATTTTTAGAAAGTGAACTTATTGACCTTCAAGTTGTTATAAAACAAAGAGTAATATCTGATGTTAGATATTCATTTGAAAAAACTAAAAAAAGACCTGAAAATTCTAGAATTAAAGTTATTGTAGAAACTGCAATAAAAGATGGTATTATTGATGTTATTAGAGATTACAGATATAAATTCATAAAAAAATCACAAACTATTGGTGAACAATGTGAGCAAAAATATCATGATTTTGGATTTTCAATTGGACATAAAAATGACAATTTTGATGCAAGAGGATTTTTCCAAGATGATTTTAAAGCAGGTTTCTTAACATCTAGTAATGAAGTACTTATCTCTCAGATAGTAAATGCAGTATCAATTTCAAAGGTAAATAAGTTAACTCAATTAGATATAGAAATTGAATCTTATATAAAAAATGAGTTTACAAGTATTGAACAAGATATAAAATCAAAAGCAAAAAAAGTATCTAAACTACTAATTGAATCATTTTTTCAGACACTTAATGCTCCTTTAAAAACGGTTGAGCAAAAAATGATTAATGATGAAAAAATAATTCAAAATCAAATTGCTTCATTTGAAAATAATGATAAAAATCGAGCTAAATTATCTATTGATATACACAAAAAAATAAAAAAACTAGATTCGATAAATAATAATATTAAAGGACTTAACTAATGAGTGCAAATATTAAAATATTAGAAAGTTTTATTAAAGAATATAATGAAACATATGCAACAAAAGAGGTGGTTTATGAAAATACCCTAATTGGAAGTATCAAAAAAATTCAAGATAAATTACTTGATGAAAAATTTGCACCTTCGACTCAATTAAAAAATATTTTTAAAAAACAAATAATAAGAGCAAGATATCCAATGGAAGTTGCAATTACAGGTCAATTTTCAGCAGGAAAATCAACATTCTTAAATGCACTACTTTCTAGAAATATTCTTCCAACAGGAATTACACCTGTTACTTCAAAAGTAAATTTTATTAATTATGGAGAAGAGTATAAATTAAAAATAACATATCATTCAGGTGCACAAGAATATGCACCAATTGAAGCAATTTCTGATTTTACTGATCAAAGACATGAGGAAATGAAAGATATAAAATATCTTACTCTTTATGCTCCAATGGAAATATTAAAAGAAATATCATTTGTAGATACTCCAGGGCTTAATTCACAATCTCAAGGTGATACAGATACAACAAGAAGTGTTTTAAGAAATGTAGGTGGTATTATTTGGCTTACACTTATAGATAATGCAGGAAAATTATCTGAAGCAGAAGTACTAGAAGAGTATATGGAAAACTTCAAAGAGAAATCACTTTGTGTGTTAAATCAAAAAGATAAATTTACACCAGAACAAATCGAAACAACAACAAAATATGTATCTAATAAGTTTAGTAAATATTTTGCACAAGTTACACCTATTTCTGCAAAAATGGCTCTTGATTCAAGACAATTACAAAAAACTGTTCTTATTGAAAATTCTGTTGATACTATTTTAAAAGAGTTTAAACAAGACTTGAGTAAAAATCTTGATGATGATTCACTTGAGTTCTTTAAAGATAAATTCCATAATTTCCAAAAAAATATAAAAGAAATTAAACAAAAAGATGTTTCTTCAAATATGAAACTATTAAAAGAATCAAATATTCAAGATGTTTTAGATTTTATAGAAAATACAATTAGACCACAAGCTGAAGAATCAAAAGAGTATGCAATTAAAAAAGATTTAAAAGGTGTTTGTGATATTTTAGAAAAAGAGTATCAAACTATAATTGGTGTTTATGATGCACTTGATGAAGTATTAAAAAATTGTGAAGGACATGTAATTGAGTCATTTAATTCTATTCATAAAAAATATTCTCAAGAACTATTTACTATATATAACTCACTTGAAGCAATTATGGAAAAAATTGCAAATGAAACATATAAAAATATAAGAAGAAAAAAAGCTTATAGATTTGAAGAA
Organism: Poseidonibacter antarcticus; assembly: GCF_003667345.1. Classification (NCBI taxonomy): domain Bacteria; kingdom Pseudomonadati; phylum Campylobacterota; class Epsilonproteobacteria; order Campylobacterales; family Arcobacteraceae; genus Poseidonibacter; species Poseidonibacter antarcticus. The sequence continues at coordinate 238,809 of NZ_RCWF01000003.1, read as the reverse complement.
TCAAAAGGTTCATTTCTTTCAGGAGATAAAATCCAAAAATTTGAATATCAAACATATTGGATTGATTCTGATAATGTCTATAAAAATCTATTTTATGATGACCAAAAAATTGATAAAATGTTTAAAAGATCAATAAAAATGCTTAAAAATATTGAGTTAAATACTGTTGAAGCATTTAGAGTTGTTTATCGAGATATTCATACTGAAGTTGAGAAATGGCAAGAGCCTTATGAACTTATAAAAAAACACAGAGAAATTTCTTCAGATACAGAATTTTCAAATACAAGACACTTTGCAGCAAAAGTTTATGAAAATGTATTAAGAACTTTTTATCGAGCTATTTTGGAAAATATTTCTGCATTAAGAAAAAAGTTTGCATATTTTAATGGTGCATTATCTTATTCATATATTCAAACAACTCAAGCAACAATTTCACATTTTGAACAACAAATATTTGAATCTGAAGAGTTGTTTAAAAAAGAACCAACACGATTTGCAATACAACATCCAAGAGAAGATGAAATTTTAACTAAGCTAAAAGCTAATTTTGGTTTTGAAAAAATAGAAGATTTTTTAACTTCTAAAAGAAATTATTTATTTAAAATTACAAAATATTCAAAAGAACAATATTTAGAATTAAATAAAGATAGAATTAATTTTGTAAATTCTAAGAAATCTGAATATATTGAAAAAATAGAAGATATACGAAGAATTAAAGAGGAAATTTAATTCTTTAAAAATAAACATAGGTTATCAAATTGAAAATTCTTTTGTATTTAACTCTTTTTTTATTATTAAACTTGAATGCTGAAGAATCAAAACTTGATTTAAAATTCTTTGGAACTTTAGGTGCTGTATATAATGATAATAGTGCTTATATATTTAGAAAAGACCCTTTTGAGAAAAATGGTTCTTCAAATAATTTAGATTTTTTTACAGATAGTATTTTAGGTCTTCAAGCAAGTTATAATTTTACTCATGATTTATCTTTAATTACACAAGGTATTGTAAAACAAGATTATTATGGAGATAAAAAAGCCTCAATTGATTGGGGATATTTAAAATATGATTCAAATGAAAATTTTATAATTAAAATAGGAAGGATTAGAGCTCCCTACTACAAAAATTCTAATAACCAAAATATTGGTTATTCAAAACTAATGATAAGAGAACCTATAGAAGTTTATGGTCAATTCCCATTTACTGCATATGATGGAATCGAATTTATTTATTCTAATATACTAAGTAAATATTTTTACACAATTCAAGCAAATTATGGTCAAGCTAAATTTGATATTCCTATGTATTCTGTAGATGAAGTATTAAAAAATGAGATTAAAGAAATCAAAGGATTAAACTTCACTTTTGGTAATGATATTATTGAAGCAAGAGCCACATATATGGAAGGATTATCAACAAGTAATAATAAATCAATAGATAAACTATTTTCAACGCTTAATGTAGATTTAGTAAATAAATATGCACTAAAAAATAAGAAATCTCAATATTTTGGTTTAGGTTTTTTTGTAGATTATAAAAACATTATTTTCTCAACTGAGTATGGGAAAAGAAAAATTAATGCTTACTATGCAAACTTGCATGGCTTCTATACGACGTTAGGATATAGAATTCTTTCTTTTACACCATACATCTCATATGCAAAAATTAAAATGGATGATAGCACTTCTATAAATACAGGTTCTATTTATTTAAATGAACTAATCAAAATACAAAATGTTAGCCAAAGTTCAAATACAGTTGGATTTAAATATCATATCAATGAAAACTTAGATTTTAAAATTGAATATAAAAGAATTAAACCAGAGGGACAATATGGAGGCTTTTATATAAGTGATTCATATCCAAATTCAACTCTAAATGTTTATTCTTTTGTATTAGACTTTGTATTTTAAGAGTGTTAAGATGAGATTACTTACCCTTTTATTATTCATTTTTATATCTTTTGTTCGAGCAGATATTGTTATTGTTACAAATAAAAAATCTGATATAAATCATTTATCAAAAGATGCTGTAAAATATTTATATTTAGCAAAAGTAAATAAAATTAATAATATTAAAATTAAAGCTTTACTTTCAGAAAATAGAGGTTTACATATAAGGTTCATTAATAATATTATTGGAAAAGATATTCACCAATATACTAGTTATTGGGCAAGGTTAGTATTTACAGGAAGAGAAGCAATCCCAAGAAGACTAAATGATGAAGAAATAGATGAAGCACTAAGTCATATAAATACTATAATTTATATGGATAGAATCAATGTAAAAAAGAATTGGAAAATAGTTTATGAACAGTAAAAGTATTGATGCAGTTAATATTCTTATTAAATATTATAATTCATTGTCGATATTAAAAAAGTTTCTTATTCCATCAATAGTGGGATTTATCTTTTTCTTATTTTTTTATATTTATATCTTATCAAATACTACTTATATGAAAAAAACTATTCAAGATGTAAATACAAAATCAATACCTGTTTATAAAACTATTTTTGACAACGAATTTTTATTACAAAAAATCTCTTATGAGTTACATAGTGCTGTTGTAGCAAATGAAGTAGATTGGATTAATGATACAGAAGTTTATGCATATAATTTTAGAAAAAATCTTGAAGGAATTAAAAAAAGTACTGTAAAAAATGAATTAATGACTATAGAAGATGCATTTAATATTTATTATAAAGAAGCAACAACCCTATCAAAAGAATTAATTATGAGTCAAAATAATTATGATTATATTCATAGAAAAACAGTCTTAGTAGTTAATAAATATAATAAACTTTTACATCTTTTTAAAGAATTACGAGAAAAAGTTAAAAATGATATTAAAAATGATATTAATTCTATATATTCTACTTCTAGCAAGATTTTATTAGATAGTAGTTATGCTTTTATTTTATGGATTATTTTATCTTCATTGGCTTTATTTTACATCTACAAAGATATGAGTTCACGAATAAATCAAATAGTAAGCCAATCAGAAAACATTGCCTCAGGAAAGGCAAATTTTCATAAAAGATTATCCACTATTTCTTCTGATGAACTAGGACTCGTTGTTAATTCTATTAATATTTTTATTTCTAAACTAGAAAAAAACCATCATGAACTAGAAGATGCTAGAGATGACATACAACGTTTTATTGCTGATACTGTACATCAAATAAGAACACCTCTTTCAAGTATATTAATTAATGCTGAAATGATAAGAGATTTACAAACAGATGATTCATTAAGTGAATTTATTGATTCAATTGATGCTTCAATTAATATGTTATCAAATTCATATGAAGATTTATCCTATGTAACGTCTTATGATTCAATACAATATAATCCTAATATAATATCTCTAAGTGATTTACTATATAAAAGAATAGATTTCTTTAAGACTATTTGTAAAATGAATTTAAAAGAGATTAAATCAAATATTCATGAAAATATTGATTTATATATCAATATTGTTGAATGTGAAAGAATTATAGATAATAATATTTCAAATGCAATAAAATATGCTGATATAGAAAAACCTATTTCAATCAATTTATTTAAAACAAAAGAAACAAATAAAATTACGCTAGAATTTAAAAGTTTTGCAAAAGAGATTAAAAATAAAAACAAAATTTTTGAAAAGAATTATAGAGAAGAAGAATCAAAAAGAGGTCTAGGATTAGGATTAAACATTGTAAAAAATATATGTGATAAATATAATATTTTTTATATCGCAAGTTATAAGGATAATCAAAATATTTTTACCTATACTTTTGAAGAAATTAAAAGAAAGTGATCATCAATAAAATATGAAATATATAAATCAATATCCACAAAATATACAAGACAAAATACAAAATTTAATTGATAAAGGTAAATTAACTGAATATTTAAAAAATAAATACCCAAAAGAGAACAACTATAAAACAGATAAAGCTTTGTACTCTTATGTAATTGACTATAAAAATGAGTATTTTAAAAAATATCAAGTATCAAAAGTGATTTATGATGGAAAAATAAATGTAATAAACAATGCCCTAGGACTTCATACAATTATTTCAAGAGTTCAAGGAAATAAACTAAAATCCAAAAATGAAATACGAGTTGCATCTATTTTCAAAAATGCACCAGAAAAGTTTTTGGAAATGATTGTAGTTCATGAATTATCACATTTAAAAGAAAAAGAACATAATAAAGCTTTTTACAATTTATGTACTTTTATTCAAGATGATTATCATCAAATTGAATTTGATTTGAGAGTTTATTTATTGCATTTAGATTTATATGGAAAGCTTTACTAAGCTTTTCCATATAAATATTTTTTCTTTATTCTATACTCTATTTTTCTAATTCAACAACATTTAGATAATCTCTAAAAGAGTCTTGACCTAAATTATCAGCTTTATATGAAGAGATTAAATCTCCTACAAAATCAACAAGTTTTGAAGCTTCAACTTTTACACCACTTTTATGTGCAATTCTACTTCCTTTAACACCTTGAAGTTGTCCACCTAATAATACATCATAACCTTCAACTCTTTTTCCTTCTTCGTCTCTTACTTTAGTTCCTACAAAACCAATATCAGAAATTTGAGGGTGAGAACAAGCATTTCCACATCCAGAAATTGCAATCATTACAGTTTCATCAAAATCAGGATTTCTTTTTTCTAGTTCTACTACTACTTTTTTTGCATATTCTTTTGTTTCAGTAATACCAAATTTACAAAATTCTATTCCTGTACATGATTGTAATCTTGCTCTAAAAACAGATGGTTCATAAGGATAACCTAAATCACTAATTTCATTTGCTAAGTTTAAAGCATCTTCAGTTTTTACACCATAGATAATAAAGTTTTGAGTAGAAGTTAAAGCCATTCCACCTGCATTATATTTATTACAAATATCACTAATTACTTTGAAATCTTGACCATCAACTCTTCCTGAGTTTGTTGCAAATCCAATAAATGATTCACCTTCTTGTTTTGCTTTGTGAATTCCAAAATGATTTCTATTTTCTAAAGGAGTAATTTCTGGTTCTACTAAACCATCTTCTAATTTATAACCAATTACTTTTTCAATTTCATCAACAAATCTTTCTAATCCCCACTCATTTACTAAGTGACGAACTCTAGCTTTATTTCTATTATATCTATTTCCATTATCTCTAAAGATTTCAGCACATGCAATTGAAACATCTTTAACTTGTTCAGGTGTTACATATTTATTTGCTCTTAATGCAATTTGTTTTGATTTAGAAAGCCCACCTGCTAATGTTAAATCAAATAAAACTCTTCCATTTTCATCTTTGAAAGCTGTAAAAGCTACATCTTGAATTTCATGAGCGGCTGCGTGTCTTGAACAACCAGAAATTCCAATTTTATATTTTCTAGGGAAATTACAGAATCTATCACTATTTTGATCAAAATAAGTATCAACTTCTTTTGCTAATATACTTGCATCAATAATTTCATCAGCATCAATTCCTCCAACAGGTGAAGTCATAATAGGTCTTGGACCATCTCCTGATGCCATTCTTGAAGTTAAACCAACAGATTCTAAAAGTTCAAAAATTGCAGGTATATCTTTTATTTGTATATAGTGAAATTGAATATTTTGTCTATCTGTAATATCAACTAAACCTTGAGCATATTCAAGTCCAATTTTTGACATAACTTCTAATTGAGCTAAATTCATTTTAGTATCAACTAATTTGATTCTTTTCATAAAATATTTTTTATCTTCAGTTTCATTTGTATTAATATGTGGATACATACCATACCATTTTAATAAACCAATATAATCAGCACTTAAAGGTATTCCTTCTTGTGCTTCTTTATACATATCTTCAACAACTTTTAATGGGTTTCTTGAAGCTTTTAATTGCTCTAATGCTGATAGTTCTTTTTCTGCCATAAAGGACTCCTGTAATTTATATTTTGATTAAATATATTTAATTTTAAAAATTATATCATATTTTTTTGAATATACTATAAAAATAAACTTGATTATTTTACTATAGTTTTATAAGAACTTGTATATAGGGGCTTAGTTGATTAGTATTTTATTGACTAGTTTAGTATAGAATAAGTAGAAAATGGGAGAAAAGTAAGAAATTTTAAATTTTCTTACTTTTTTATTTTTTATATCTTTTATTAATAGCTTAAATTTTGAAATTGAGTATCTAATAAACCTTTTGCAACATCCATAGGTTTTGCAACTGTAATTCCATCTAATAAAACTGATGCATCTTGTCCACTATTTGGTAAATATAAAGGACAAACTTGAACTTTTCCACCATTTTTAATAATAGCTTGAAGCATCATTTTTGGACTTTTATTCATTGGTTTAAAAAGCATACTTTTTTTACCCTTAACAGCTAAATCACCTGCACTTGAACAAAGAGTCATATTAACTTCTTTTTTTTGTTTTAATGTCATCATTGATAAAACCATCGCCATCATTTGACTTTGTCCATCAGCTGTAGTCAAAATAACATTTAAACCCTTTGTTTGGTTTGCACTTAATAAATTTGGGATAAATAGCATCGCTACTAATGTGATTGCAAAAATTCTTTTCATAAATAATTCCTTTTAAAATATATTTTAGTTTTATAACTAAAGTTAATAATTATATTAATAGTATGCTTATTTTATAATTAAAACAAATAATACTATTATAAAATATACTTATTTATTTTAATAAGTTAAATTTTGAAAATCTTTATCCAAAAGTTCTTTTGCTCCACCAACTGGCGTTGCTAATGTAATTCCATCTAATAATACTGATTTATCTTTATTTACATTTGGTAAATAAATAGGACAAATAGTAACTTTTGCACCTTTTTTGATTAATGCTTTTAAAAGCATTTTAGGAGATTTATTCATTGGTTTTAAAACTTCACTTTTCATACCCTTAACAGCTAAATCGCCCGCACTTGAACAAAGAGTCATATTTACTTGTTTGTTTTGATTTAAAGTAGCCATAGATAAAACCATTGCCATCATTTGAGATTGTGCATCTTTTGCAGTTACAATAACATTTAAACCTTTTGCCGAATCGGCACTTAATAAACTTGGAATAAACAGTGAAGCAACTAACGATAATATAAATAAACTTTTTTTCATAAAATATTTCCTTTTAATAGATTTTCTAGTTTAAAACTAAAACTTAATCATTATAAAGATTCACAGCTTAGTTAGTAATTAAAATATTTATGCATAATAATAATCAAAATAAACAAAGAAAAATAGAATTTTGACTATAATATCTGAAATTAAAATAGTAAGAGAAAATATGGAACTATCACAAGAACAAATAGATGAATTCAATGAAAATGGTTTTATTGTTTTAAAGAATTTTGCTTCAAAAGAGTTATGCGATGAAATTCTAGAAAAAGCTAAAAAGCATTTAGAGAGAAAACAAGCCCCCATTGAAACAGAACAAGAATATATGCAAGTTAGTGATGATAATATCACTGTTCGAAGATTAAGACAAGTTTATGATAGAGAAGAAGTCTTTAAAGATTGGATGACTAATAAAGAAATTAGACCAATGTTAAAACAACTATTAAACGACACTCCTGTACTTTCTTTAGCTCATCACAACTCAATTATGACAAAATTACCACGAGAAAGTACTAGAACTTTTTGGCATCAAGATAGAAGATATTGGCACTTTAAAAATGATGATTTAGTTTCTGTTTGGTTAGCTTTAGGTGATGAATATTTGGATAATGGACTTTTAGAGTTTATTCCAAAATCTCATAAAATAAATTTTCCAAAAGATAGATTTGATGAAAATTCAAACTTTTTAGATGAAAATAAAGAAAACAAAGAATTAATAAAAACAAAAACTTCACAAGATTTACAAAAAGGTGATGTAGTATTATTTCACTGTAAAACGCTACATCATGCAAGTAAAAATATAAGTGATAAAGCAAAAATTTCATTTGTTTATACAGTTCGTGCAAAATCAAATATTCCACTAGGAAGTACAAGAAGTGATTTTCGGGAAATAACTCTTGACTAGTGATTTACCTAAAGACTTAATTCTCCTTTTAAAAGAAAGAACAAAATTATCAAGTAAGTCAATACAAAATATAATCACCTTACTTGATGAGGGTTGTACGATTCCATTTATTGCACGATATAGAAAAGATGCAACAGAAAATGCTACAGATGAAGACCTAAGAGCTTTTGAAGAAGTTTTTAATTATTCGCAAAAGCTTCTAAAAAGAAAAGATGAGATTTTAAATCTTCTTGAAGAAAAAAACTTTTTAAATCCTAAAATAAAAACAAGTATCCAAGAAGTAAAAACACTACAAGCCCTAGAAGATATTTATGCACCTTTTAAAGATAAAAAATCATCAAGAACATCAAATGCAATTGAAAATGGACTTGAACCATTAGCAAATATTATTCAATCATTAAAATATACAAATGAAGAAATAAACCAAAAGGCAAAACAATTTCAAAATAAAAATATTAAATCAATTGATGAAGCAATCCAAGGAGCAAAAGATATAATCGCTCAAAGATATGCCGATGATTTTAAATCAAAAGAAATTGTAAGAAACCTAATTGCGAATTGGGGAGAGATACAAATAAAAGAAGGAAAAGAGTTTGATAAAAATGGTGTTTATTCAAACTTTGCAGAAAAAAAAGAAAAAATAAAATACATAAAATCACACCGAACACTTGCAATTTTAAGAGCTGTAAATGAAAAAGAATTATCAATCAAAATAGATATTGATGAGAAACATCTTTTAGAAAATATTAAAAAGTACAAAATCCCATCGTGGGCAAGTTCTTCAAAAGATATCGTTTTTGAAAGTTATAAAGATGGATTAAAAAGACTACTTCTTCCTAGTTTAAAACGTGAAGCTATAAACACTTTAAAAGAAAAAGCAAGTGCAGATGCTATTGAACTTTTTGGAAAAAACTTAAAAGAGCTACTTCAAACAGCACCTTTAGTAAATCAAGTGATTTTAGGAATGGATCCAGGATTTGTATCAGGATGTAAACTAGCAGTTATTGATGAAAATGGTATTTATTTAGACTCAACTGTGATTTATTGTACAAAACCAAGAGAAGATATAAAAACTTCGAGTAAAGTAGTACTAAACTTAATCAAAAAATACAATATCACTTCAATAGCAATAGGAAATGGAACAGCATCAAGAGAAACAGCCCAATTTATCACAAATCTAATAAGTGAAAACAATCTAGATTTAAACTATGCAATTGTAAGTGAAATAGGAGCTAGTGTTTACTCAGCATCAAAAATAGCAGCACAGGAATATCCAAACCTAGATGTAACAATAAGAGGTGCTATTTCAATCGCAGGAAGACTTCGAGACCCAATGGCAACACTTGTAAAAATTGACCCAAAAGCATTAGGAATTGGACAATATCAACACGATGTAAATCAAAAAGAGTTAGCTTCAAAACTAGAAAATACAACTGTGGATTTGGTAAATAAAGTAGGAGTTGATTTAAACTCAGCATCGTATAAACTATTGTCTTTTATCTCAGGAATCTCAGAAAAACTAGCAATAAATATAATAGAACACAGAGATAATATAAAAAAATTCAATAGTAAAAATGAACTTCTAAAAGTAAAAGGCTTAGGAGCAAAAGCATACGAACAAGCAGTAGGATTTTTAAGAATAAAAGATGGAAAATCAATCTTAGATAATACAGCAATTCATCCAGAAGATTATGAGACAACAAAAAATTTACAAAAAAAATACACTATAGAAGAAATACAAAACATTCAAATAAGCCAAATAGAACAAATAGCAAAAGAGTTAAATACAACACCTCTAAAATTAACAGATATTATAGAAGAGCTAAAAAAACCAGGATATGATGTAAGAAATGAGTTTAATCAAGTAAAATTCTCATCAGATATTACAAAATTAGAAGACCTAAAAGAAGGATATATTTTAAGCGGAATTGTAAGAAATATCACAGATTTTGGAGCTTTTGTAGATATAGGACTAAAAAATGATGCCCTACTTCATATATCACAAATATCAGCAAAAAGAATATCTCACCCAAGTGAAATACTAAGTATAAATCAAAATCTAGAAAATATAAAAGTTGTAAGCGTTGATTTGGAAAAACAAAGAGTTGGATTGAGTTTAAAGTAAGTTTTGATAAAAATAGTAAAATGACTGGTTCATCCTAAAAATTGATGATAGTAGGACATATTAGACTAATTAGCTTGTTATTTCGTGTAGAAAATGATATTTTAAATAATTTTTAAGATGTTTATGAAGCTTTATAAATGTATTAATTTTTAATATTTATATTCTAAAAAGCCTATAATCTAGGCTTTTCTATGTTCTTTTATTGAATAAAATTGAAAAGTTATTAAATAATTTTTTTAAGTCATATTGGGATAAAATGGCTACTAATAAGTAGTTAGCAAAATAACATAAAGGAAAAATTTGAATTATCAACATGCATTAAATAAATCAAGATTAAAAAGAATTATCGGATTTATTATTCTTTCAATAGGAATAATTTCATCAACAATTTCAATATTAAGAATGTTATATTTTAATTTTGATGATGGAACAGCTATTTCTGGAACATTATCCAAAATATTTAAAAATTTAATATCTTTAATATATGAAAATACTCAATTCTTAAATATATTTTGGGAAAATTGTCCAACACCAAATTTAAATCAATTATATACTCAAGATAATATATATTTTATATTATTATATATATTAATATTCATTGGTTCAGCGGTATATAGTTCTGGTAAAAAATTAGCTATTAGATTAAATGAAATCAATACGATGATTGAAAATGAATTAATTCACGAATCTATAAGAGATGGAGAAACAAGAACAAGACAAGAAATGCGAAATAATGCAAACATAAATGATTCAAGTATATTTTCCCAAGTACACCAATTATATATTGCCCCATTAATTATAACAGTAATTGGAGGAGTATTTCTAAAATTATCAGGGTTTTAGATTTGCTAACAAAACACAGGAAGAAGAACAAGTTAATAGAGCGAAATTTTCAAGCTTTTAAATCTCGAATAAATAAAATTTAAAGACCAAACAGTCAAGTCGTTTCGCCACTTGTCCTTCAGTTTAGTCGTTATATCAAAAAGGTAAATAAATTGATATTAAAAGAATATGATGAAAAGAGAATAGAATATATTTTCAAAAGAATAGATACATTACATAAATCAATAATGATTAAATTAACAATATTTACAATCGTTATTGTTAATATATATTTTACAAAATTATGGAACTTATATATAAATTTATTTGAAAAAATTATAGGATGGGTAAAAGATTTACTAAGTAATCATATTCCATTAATTGATTCACTTAAACTTCCAGAGTTACTTTCATATACTTTCTATGGAACATCATTTATGATGGCTTTATTAATTGTAATATTTTGGATATTTTTTTCAACTTTTGAATTATCAGATATAAATAAGTTAAAAAAAGAATTAAAAAGATATGATAATCATTACAATATAAATATAAAAAATATTGAAGATGATACTCTCTTTAAAAAAGTTACTAAAATAATGGATAGAATACTAAATAAAACCTAACAAAGGAAGAGGTCTAAAGTCGGAAAGTCAAAGCTTTTAATTGTCGATTAGATAAAGTTAAAAGACTAAAGTTTCAAGGCGTTTCGCCCACTTGTTCCCCAAGTCAGTCGTTAGCATAAGGAAAAGTAGAATTGATAAACTTTATAAATGAATATTCAGATGCCATCTTTGCACTATTAGGTGCTTTTGGTGGAGGACTAATTTCTTTTTTTGCATCGTGGATGATAAAAAAACGTGAATTTACTCTTCGCCTTTGGGATAAATTACTTGATAAAAGAATCAAAGCACATGAAGATGTAATAACTATGGCACTTGAAATGAGAATTATGGTTGCACTAGGTGGCTTTGATGAAAATAATGAAGTTTTAAGAGTACCAAAACTATTGCAATCTAAAGAAGAATTTGAAAATTGGTTTAGGAAATTTACACAATTAACTTTAAATGGAAGTACCTGGTTAACAACTGAAACAAAAAGAGAAGTAAACTTTGTTCAAGATTATTTGGTTACTTTACATCAATATATATTACAAGTTCCAAGTGAAAAATATTTATCTATTGGTCAAATAATTAGACAGGATTTTATTGAATTATCAGGAGAGCTAGAAAAAAAAGCTTTTAACTTTTTTTCAAAAGAAATACATCAACTTGAATTAAACAATTTAAATGAGCATCATAAATATAAGATTAATGATACTAAAGGACGATTGAATAAGACACTATTAATGACAAAATGGCAATCTATAAAAGATATTATAGATAAAAACTAAATAAAATACTAACAAAACCTTGAAGAGAAATAGTTTACCCTGTGAGTAAAACTATTTTTCAAGTCAAATGTTATATACAAAAGGAAACTAAGATGTCGCAAATAATTGATACACCAAAACCACCGTATTATGCAGTAATATTTACATCAAAAAAAATTGATGAAGATAAAGGTTATAGTAAAATGGCGGATAGAATGGTTGAATTAGCATCTCAACAAGATGGGTTTTTAGGAGTTGAATCAGCAAGAGAAGATTTAGGTATTACAGTATCATATTGGAAAGATGAAAAATCAATCATAAATTGGAAAGCTAATTTAGAGCATCAATCAGCACAAAAGATAGGAAAAGAACTTTGGTATAAACAATATAAAGTTAGAATTGCAAAAGTTGAAAGAGACTACGAATTTTAAATTATGTATATAACAAATTAGTTGACAGAATATTGTAATTACTAATAGAACAATTAGTTAGGAGTAAAATAATGACAACTCTAACAAAAATAGATAATTTTCAAGGTATTAGAATTTCAAAACCATTAATTGAACAAGCACACCTTGAAAATGGATTATTGATAAAACCAATTTTAACTTCAAGAAGAGAAAATTGGAAAAGCAATATTGAAAAAGTTTTATTACAAAATAAAGATATAGAGGATGAAGCAATTATTAATAATTTATTAAATGATAGTGATTTAGAAGATTATCAGTGGTAAATGAAATAAAAAGATTTGAGTATTAACATAAAATAAAAAAGCTTCAAAGGAACAAAATTATCCTTTACTTCAATCGCCACCTCTCTAATCTTCACCTAATAATAATTTAGATAAAATCACTCAAATTTATTTCTCAGGGCAAGGTGAAATTCCTTACTGGTGGTAACTATACTTAATAGAAGTCCACGAGCGCTTTATTTTATAAAGGTCAGCAGATTTGGTGTAAATCCAAAACCAACAGTTAAAGTCTGGATGAAAGAGAAAATAATATGTCTTATAAATGTTAAACATTAGGATAATATTGCTTTAAGCATTAGCCCTGATTCCAATAAGTTTTACTTAAAAATAAAGGTATTACTAAAATGAATCAAAAAATGAAAAATTACGATTTTCGATTGAAAATCGAAGGTGCAATTAAAACTTTACAAGATGGTAAAGGTGTAATTGTTGTAGATGACTACGATAGAGAAAATGAAGCAGATATGATTTTTTCTGCACAACACTTAACAACAGAACAAATGGCACTTTTGATAAGAGAAGGTAGCGGTATAGTTTGTTTATGTTTAACTAAACAAAAAGTCGATGAACTTAAACTTCCAATGATGGTACAAAATAATAACTCAAAGTTTCAAACACCATTTACTATTTCAATAGAATCAAAAGACAATGTTACTACAGGTGTATCAGCACAAGATAGAGTTACTACAATAAAATCAGCTATTTCAAAAGATGGTGTATCAAAGATTGTTTCTCCTGGACATATATTCCCATTAAGAGCAAATGAAAATGGCGTATTAGGACGAGCAGGTCATACTGAATCTAGTATTGATTTAATGAAATTATCAAACTTAGAACCTTATGCTGTTTTATGTGAAATAACAAATGAAGATGGAACAATGGCAAAAGGTGAAGATATAGAAGTTTTTGCTAAAAAACATTCTATGCCAATTTTAAGTGTTCAAGATATTATTAGCTATCGAAGAGATAAAAACTAGAGAGAAATTCTCTAGTTTTTATTATTTTTATTTATATATTTGGCTTCCACTTTCTACAAAATCAGTGGCTTTTTCTTCCATTCCTATTTGTATAGCTTTTTCAACATCTTTTTCACCAATTTCAAAAGCATAATCTTTTATATCTTGTGAAATTTTCATTGAACAAAACTTTGGTCCACACATAGAGCAAAAGTGTGCTACTTTTGCACTTTCAACGGGCAATGTTTCATCGTGATATTCTCTTGCTCTTGTTGGGTCAAAACCGATATTAAACTGGTCATACCATCTAAATTCAAATCTTGCTTTACTCATAGCATTATCTCTGATTTGAGCTCCTGGGAATCCTTTTGCTAAATCTGCTGCATGAGCTGCAATTTTATATGTGATAATTCCTTCTTTTACATCTTCTTTATTTGGAAGACCTAAATGCTCTTTTGGTGTTACATAACATAACATTGCAGTTCCATACCAACCAATTTGAGCAGCACCAATTCCTGAAGTTATATGATCATAACCAGGTGCTATATCTGTAGTTAGGGGTCCTAGTGTATAAAAAGGTGCTTCAAAACAATCTTCTAATTCTTTATCCATATTCTCTTTGATTTTATGCATTGGAACGTGTCCTGGACCTTCAATCATCACTTGACAATCATGCTTCCAAGCAATTTTTGTTAACTCTCCTAATGTTTCTAATTCTGCAAATTGTGCTTCATCATTTGCATCATATAAAGAACCAGGTCTAAGTCCATCTCCTAGTGAAAATGAAACATCATAAGCTTTCATAATTTCACATATTTCTTCAAAATGCTCATATAAAAAACTTTCTTTATGATGATGTAAACACCATTTAGCCATGATAGAACCACCTCTTGAAACAATTCCTGTCAATCTTTTTGCAGTCATTGGAACATAAGCTAATCTAACACCTGCGTGAATAGTAAAATAATCAACACCTTGTTCTGCTTGTTCAATCAAAGTATCTCTATAAACTTCCCAAGTTAAGTTTTCTGCGATTCCATTTACTTTTTCTAAGGCTTGATAAATTGGAACAGTACCGATTGGAACAGCTGAATTTCTTACAATCCATTCTCTTGTTTCATGTATGTTTTTACCTGTTGATAAATCCATAACATTATCTCCACCCCATCTAGTAGCCCAAATCATTTTCCCAACTTCTTCTTCAATACCTGAAGTAGTTGCTGAATTTCCAATATTTGCATTGATTTTAACCATAAAATTACGACCTATAATCATAGGTTCAATTTCTGGATGGTTTATATTTGCAGGAATAATAGCACGTCCCGCTGCTATTTCAGCTCTAACAAATTCACCTGTATAAGTTTCAGGCATTGAAGCTCCAAAACCTTGACCTGGATGTTGAAAACTAAGAAGTTTATCATCTTTGTATGCATCTTTTTTACAATTTTCTCTAATTGCTACATATTCCATTTCAGGTGTAACAATACCTTGTTTTGCATAATGCATTTGAGATACATTTTTACCTTTTAAAGCACGTCTTGGTTTTCTTAAATTTGGGAATCTTAATACATCAAGTTTACTATCATCACGTCTTGCATGAAAATAATCTGAAGTAAAATCTTCAAGTTCACATGTATCATTTCTTTCTTCAATCCATTTACTTCTAAGTGGATTTAAACCTTTGTGTAAATCAATATTCACATTTGTATCAGTATATGGACCTGTTGTATCATAAACATATAAAGGTGCATTAGCCTCTTTTGTTTTATTTGAATGAACAGTATCATCTAAAGTGATTTCTCTCATTGGAACTTGAATATCAGGTCTAGAACCTTGAACATAAATTTTTTTTGAATTTGGTAAGTTTTCGATATATGAAGAATCGATTTTTTTCAGATTTTGCAGCACTGCGCTCATTTTTTAATCTCCTTTTCCTACGCCCGCATTATCGGGTTCAGGTTCAACGAAGCCAGATTAAGGACTTCTTTAGGGTATTATCTCAGCCAATCTACGGCACCCCCACAACAATTATAAAATAAAGTGTGAGTATACAAAGACAAGCATAAGATAATACTTAATTAAAAAATAATTCTAGTTTTTAAAAGCAATTGCATCTACTTCAACTAAAACATTTTTAGGTAAAGTTTTTACAGCAACTGTTGCACGAGCTGGTGCAGTTTCGGCTTTGAAGTATTCTCCATAGATTTCATTAAAAGCTGCAAAATTAGCCATATCAGATAAGTAACAAGTAGTTTTTAAAACATTTTCATAAGAGCTTCCTGCTTCTTCTAAAACTGCTTGTAAGTTGTCCATTACTACTTTTGTTTGAGCTTGAACATCACCTTCTACAATTTCCATTGTTTTAGGGTCTAAAGCTATTTGACCTGATGTAAATACTAAGTTTGCTAATGCTGTAGCTTGGTTATAAGGTCCAATTGCATCTGGTGCTTTTGGTGTTGATATAATTTCTTTCATTTTTCTTCCTTTATTAATTAAAAATGTATTATATTTAATTTATATAAAATTCTTATTATTTATTTTATTTTGGGAAAAATAATTCAAAGTCTTTTTTGATATGTGTTAGGGTTTCATGATTTGTAAGAGTTAAGCCTTTATGTCTTATTGCGGCAACTACAATTGCTTTTGAATAATCCATAACCTTATCATCTTCTAAATATTCATTTATATCTACCCATTTTGCTTCTAATATTTCATCTGTATCTTCAATATTTATTTCATACGATTTTGCATTTGCAATACATAAAATATATAAATTTGATTTATGAAATTGATGTGGATAAAAATGTCCTAAAGATATAATAGAATCAAACTCTACATCAATTCCTGTTTCTTCTTTCACTTCTCTTACAAGTGCTGTTGAAATCATTTCTTTATTGTCAATATGACCACCTGGCATTTTAAATCCAAGATTAGAGATTCTTTCTTTTACTACTAATAATTTATTATTATGTATTACAACTGCACCTACTCCCAAGGTATGATTTGCAGCTGTTGGGATAATCGCATTTGGGAATAATCTTTTTACAACTAAGATATAATCTTCATCACATGAGTGAAAAAAGAAACCTTTTTTAGTAGCTATTGGTATAAAATCAGAGCGACTTATATCAATATAAATCCAAATAAGATTTCTTCTATTTTTTGTATTTTCTATTAAATAATCTAGATTAATTTCAAATTCATCTTTTGAAGTTGGAAGAGATATTTGCTCAATTGTAATTCCATTAAATGGGTCTAATATTGTATTAAAACATCCAATTTTTTCGACACTTGTATTATTCATAATTTCTACCTTTGATTAAATATATTAACTAATATTTAATTAAATCTACTAAACTATAAGATATTAATAACATAATAATACCAATTGAAATATCAAGAATTTTCCATGTAATTGGTTTTTTAAATAGAGGAATTAAAAGTCTTGCTCCAAAACCTAAAAGAATAAACCATACAGTAGATGCACAAACAGCACCTAAAAGGAAATAGATTTTAAAATCACTTTGAATATTTGCACCAATTCCACCAATTAGTAAAACTGTATCCAGATAAGTATGTGGATTTAAAAATGTAAAAACTAAAAGCATTATAATAACTTGTTTTAATGGATTAGTTTTATTTTTACCATCTATTTGTAAACTTGCATTTTTAAAAGCAGATTTAAAAGATAAAAAAGAATAAAAACATAAAAATACAATACCAATTATAGCAATAATATTTATTAATAATTGATTTCCTTGAATAAAAAAACCAAGACCATAAACACCTGCACTTATTAGAATAAAATCAAAAAATATACATAAAAGTACTGATATTAATACATATTGTTTAAGAAGTCCAAGTTTTAAAATATAAGCATTTTGAGCGCCAATTGCAACAATCAGTGAAAAGGTTACTATAAAACCTTTTAAAAATATTTCTGTTATCATTATAAATACATCTTACTTAAGTTTATAATTCCTGAAACTATAAATTGTATTGAAATTGCACCTACAATTAATCCCATCAATTTTGTAATAATATTTTGTCCTGTAAGACCTAAATATTTTTTTATATAAATTGAGTTTTTTAAAACAAGATAAAATAATCCAGCATTTAATAAGAAAGCTAAACTAATAGATAATAAATCTGTAAATGTAGTAGCTTGATGTTTGAAAATAATAATAGTAGTAAATAAACCTGTTCCAAAAGCAATTGGAATTCCAATTGGTATTACAGATAAATCATTATGATTTTGAAGTTCTTTATCTTCTTCTTCTGTTGGTTTTTTATCTGATGTACTTCCATTAACCATTGAGATAGCCATTAAAAGTAAAATCAATCCACCCATTGCTTTTAAAGAATGTTCTCCTATTCCAAAAAGTTTTAGGATAAAATCACCTGAAATTATCACAACAAAAAATGCAATAACTACTGTTAAAGCTGATTTTTTTGCAACTTTATTTATTTGGTCTTTTGTGATATTTGGAGAGAGTAGAGATAGTGCGATTGCACTAACTCCAATTGGATCCATAATTGCAAAAAAAGTAATACCTTGTTGTAAAAAGGCAGAAAAGAAATTTTCCACCTATGACATTCCACCTTTTGCGGTCATATTTTTTTCGATTCTATGTCCAATATAACTTAATGATGATGTAATACATAAATATAAAAGTGCAATTACAATCCAAGTTTCAAAGGGAGAAAAAGTATTTGCAACAATTTCTTTACCTACTTTTGTTAAATCTGTAATAGAAATAACAGATACCAAAGATGAATCTTTTACAAGTGCAATTGTTTCACCAACAAGTGTTGGTAAAGCACGTTTAAAAGCTTGTGGTAAGATAATATATCTCATAGCTTGAAAGTTTGAAATACCAAGAGATTTAGCAGCTTCAAGTTGACCTTTGTCAATTGATTGAATTGCACCTCTTAAAATCTCAGCCATATAAGCACCAAAGAAAATACCAAGAGATAAAATACCTGCAACAAATCTTTCAAGTTCAAAAATATTTGCAACTATAAAGTAGAATAAAAATATTTGAACAAGCAGAGGTGTTCCTCTTACAATAGTAATATAAACAGTTGCAATATCACGTAAAAAAATCATAGAAGACAACTTCATAAGTGCGACTATAATACCTATTATTAACGTTAAAATCATTGCAAAAAATGAGATTTTTAAAGTTACCCAAAGTCCAGATAAAACAGGACCTGGCATCATCTCAGATTTAGATGCAATTACATCACCTTCATAAACATCTTCTCCAACTTTATAATCAAATGAGAAACTACTATCTAAATCTTTTAATTCTACTCTATCATCACCTTGAATAAAGTATTTATTATATTCGAATACTAGTTTTCCATCTGTTAAAGCCTCAATTGAATGAGTCTCTTCATAAACAAAATATTTTGGAACACTATTCCATTTCCAAACATAATTCATATTTGATGAAGCTATATAAAAGAAATACCCTATTGCAACAAAAAACATCAAGGCAAGAAAATGCCCTAATGTTTTATTTTCTGATAATGCTTGTTTTTTAGCCATTTGTTACTGAACTCTTTTTAACCAAGAAGTATCTCTTAACCATTTGTTATTTAATTTTTCATGGAAATCAACAACTTTATCACCTTTAATTTGTGTTAAGAAATTATTTAACCAATTTAAGAAATCAGGATCACCTTTTCTTATTGCCCAACCTAATGGTTCATAAGTTAAAGGATTATCTAAATGAACTAATTTATCTTTTCCTTTATTAGACATAAATAAAATATTATATGGTTGATCATAAACCATACCATCTGCTTTACCATTTAAAACTTCAGATGCAGCATCTGATTCTGTTTCAAAAGTAATAATTTTTGCTTTTTTAAAGAATTTTTTAGTAGCAATTTCACCTGTTACACCTAATTTAGTAACAACTGTATATTCTGGTTTATCTAAATCTGCAGCAGTTTTAATTTTTCCAGCTAATTCTTTTCTAATCATGATTGTTTGACCAACAACTACATAAGGATTTGCAAAGTTAACTTTTAAGTTTCTTTGTTGAGTAATAGTCATCCCTGACATAATAATATCATATTTACCAGTTAATAAACCTGCAATAATACCATCCCATGAAGTAGGAACAAGTTTTAATTTAACACCCATTTCTTTTGCCATTTTTTTAGCCATATCAACATCATAACCTATGATTCGACCTTTTTTATCTTTCATTTCAAATGGCATATAACCAGGTTCCATACCAACTCTTAATTCACCTTTTTGTATGATTTGGTTTAATGTAGACTTTTTCCACAACTCAATATCATCTGCAGATGAATTTGCAACAAACAATGTGCTAATAGCAAATACTGCTACTAAAAACTTTTTAACTAAATTTCTCATGTTTTTCCTTTTTTTAAGTTGAATTTTATTGACTAGTGCGTTAAAATTTCTTTTAGAAACTTTTGTGCTCTTTCACTTTTTGGATTATTAAAAAACTCTTCTGGAGTATTTTCCTCTACAATTGTTCCATGATCCATAAATACTATTCTATCTCCTACTTCTTTTGCAAAACCCATTTCATGAGTAACACAAACAATAGTAAAATTTTCTTCTGCTAAATCTTTCATAACAGATAAAACATCCCCAATTGTTTCAGGGTCAAGTGCGGAAGTTGGCTCATCAAAAAGTATTACTTTTGGTTTCATAGCCAATGATCTTGCTATTGCAACTCTTTGTTTTTGTCCACCTGATAAATCACCTGGATAAGAATCTGCCTTATCACTTAGTTTTACTTTTTCTAGTAAATCTTTTGCGATTTGTATAGCTTCTTTTTTAGATCTTTTCTTTACAAGATTTTGTGCAAGCGTTATATTTTCTAAAATAGTTAGATGTGGGAAAAGATTAAAATGTTGGAATACCATTCCAACTTCACTTCTAATTTCTTTTAAATTCTTTTTACTTGCATGAATATCAATATTGTCAACTAAAATAGTTCCATCATCAATATCTTCAAGTCCATTTATACATCTAATTAATGTAGATTTACCTGAACCTGATGGTCCACATACTACAACTATCTCACCTTTTTTTACAGAAAAATCAATATTTTTTAAAACATGGAAATCATCATAAAACTTATTAATCTTACTCATTGAAATTATATTATCACTCATTAAAACTCTTTTTTTATTTGCATAACTTCCATCATACTAAAGAATTGATTAATTTTTAATATGACTATAGTGCATTTTTTATACAATTTAGTCATAATTTATGTTTAACCTAATTTTGATATAATCGCACCAATTATTTTGGAGTATTTATGATAAAAACAAAACTATATGAATTAAGAGCTGATTTATTGCTTTTAAGTGTTGCTATTGCATGGGGTGTTACATTTTTAATGGTTCAAGAAGCTATTGATTCAACTCCTGTTTATTCTTTTTTATTTTTTAGATTTGGTCTTGCTTCAATTTTAATGTTTTTTATTGCTTATAAATATTTAAATCAGATAAATAAAGAAACAATTTTCTTTGGAATCATATTAGGTTCTATATTATTCTCAGCATTTGCAACGCAAACATTTGGATTATCTTATACAAAAAGTTCTATTGTTGCATTTATTACAGGGCTAAATGTAATTTGTGTGCCATTTCTAGCATATTTTATATTTAAAGATCATGTAAGAAGAAATGTATTTATTGCATCAATTATTGCAGTAATTGGATTATATTTACTTACAATGTCTGGAAAATTAACTTTAGGCTATGGCGAGTTTTTAACACTTATATGTGCTTTTCTTTTTGCATTACATATTATATTTACAGGAAAATTTTCAAAAGAGGTAAATGTTTACTTATTAGTTTTGTTTCAATTAATAACAGTATCCATACTATCTCTTAGCTTTTCACTTGTATTAGATGATACTACTTTTGATTTAGAATATGACTATACATTTTTTAAAGCAGTAATTGTAACAGCAGTTTTTGCAACTGTATATGCTTTTTTAATACAAACATATATGCAACAATTTACAACAGCAACTAAAACTGCAGTAATTTTTACAATGGAACCTGTAAGTGCTTCTGTTTATGGATATTTTGCAGGTGGTGAAATACTTACTAATATACAAATTATAGGTGCAATTCTTATTATATCTGCTACATTAGTTGCAGAAGTAAAATTAAATAAAAAAATAAAAAAAATCTAAAATATTATTATGCTTTATTCATGCAACTATTTACTGCTAAAATTTGTCCTATAAATTACAGGAGATAAATAGATGCAAAAGTTTTTATATATTACAGACCAAGATGAATATACAGAACACAGTTTTATAGGTCCCTTATTTGAAAAATATTTAAATAAACATTTTGATATTAATATAATATATTTTTCACATCATAAAGAGGATTCTGAAATTAAGGATGGTAATAAATTTATTATTCCAAATAAATATAGAAATGATATAATTTCTCAATTAGAAAAAAATAATATAAATCTAAATGACTATGCTTATATTACAGTTAGAAATGATGCAGCTATTTTAAAAGATGTAATCAAAAAAAGACATCAATATAATTATAAAGTTGGTTTTAGATTATCTTTCCCAAAAAGAATTGCAAAATTACAAATAGATGAAGCAAACAATAAAAAGAGTTTCTTTGATATTATTAACAACAAAGTACAGACATATAAAGAAACATCTTTAATAAACGAATGTGATATTTTCCTTCCAACTTCTAGACAAATGAGAGATGATTATTTAAAAGATGTAAAAACAAGAACATTTGTAATCCCTTCTGCTATTGACCCGGATTTAATACAACAGAATATTCATCATAAAGGTGAAGAAAAAAGATTTTTCTATGCAGGTACACTTGATAAATTAAGAGAATTTGAAACAGTACTAAAAGCTTTTAGCCAAATACCTAGTGATAGATTTAAATTAATGGTATCAACAAAAGATCCACAATATGCAAAAGAAATGTTTGATAAATATCCTGAACTTACAAATAGTATTGAAATATATGAAGCTAAAACAAGACAAGATTTAATCAAACTTATTGCAAAAGCAGATATTGGTTTAGCACCTTTACCAAATATTGAACTTTTTAATAGCTCAACACCAATGAAAATATTAGATTATTATTCAAGTGCAATTCCTTGTGTAATGACAAATAATGAAAATAATAATTCAATTTTTACAGATGATGAAAATGCTTGGTTATGTGACTTTACGCAAGATGCTATAAGAGAAAAACTAGAATATATAATAAATCTTTCAAAAGATGAAATTACACTAGTAGGTGAAAATGGTCAAAAAAGATTATTAGATGTTAGAAACTACGATAGAATTGCAGCTGATTTAGCTCATCAATTAAATATATTATAAGAGGTTTCCCCTCTTATAATATAAGTAGTATAAAGGAGTGTTATAAACTCTTTTTATCCCAAGAAATAACAGCCCAATAAGCATAATCTTTTTCTTGTTTTTTATTTAAATCTAAACTATCATAATAATTTTCTAATCTTTTAACCTCATCAGAACTTAATCCATCAATACTCCAAGAAACACTTTGGATAAATTTTTCTTTTGATGTATAAATAGTATTTCGTCCTTCACTTTGAATAAAATTAACACTCGCATTTATTCCCATTTGATATAAAATATTTAACACATAAATATAATCAGGCTTTCTTATAATATCTCGCTGCATTACATCTAAAATCTCTTCACTTACAAATGAACCACCTTTTTTATAGCTAAGCACTACTTTTTTATTTGCTTTGTCATTTAACTTTATTAAAGCTTCTTTCATATCTTTTACTTCCATAGATCGTGAAGCAATTACTAAATCAGCATTTGGAATATCAGCCCAAGAATCGTACCAAGATTTATTTATGATATTTATATTTTCTATGTTTTGCTCTTTTGCATTCTCTTCTAATATTTCAAGCATTACAGGAGAATAATCTAAACTATAAACATCTTTTACCCTCTTTGCTAATAATAAAGATAAATTTCCTACTCCACATCCAATATCTAAAACACTATTTATTTTGATTAAATCAATTTGTTCTAAAAACTGTTCATTATATATTGATTTATGAACTCTTTTATTCATAGAAACAGCTTTTTCATCCCAAGCATTTTTCCCTTTTGCTCTAAATGAAGTAAGTGCTTTTTGTTTTACATATAAGTCATTAAAATCTATATCTTCATAATTCATCTTATTACCTTTTACATTTTTTTCAAAAAATCATATAAATACAAATGCTGTCTTAACTCTTGCATAGTTTCATACTCCAAACCTTTTTCTATCCATTGTTTTATATCATTTGGTATTTCTAAGGGTTTAAGTAACTCTTCTTTTTTTAAAGGTGATATTTTTTCGTGTTCGCTTAATACTGTAAGATGAGATAATATACTTGTAAGTCCTAAATCTCTTTTCATAGCAATATCATTTAAACTATTTCCTTCTTGTATTAACTCATACGTTTCTAAATATGTTTTTGTCAATTTTTTTAAAGGTACTCTTGTTTCAATCTTTTCTTTAAACTCTTCTTTTATCTCAATACAAAGATTTAAAAACTTTTCTCCATACTTATCAAACTTAACAAGCCCTACTCCATTTATATCTAACATCTCTTCTTTTGTAATTGGTAACTTTGAGCTAAACTCTTTTAAGGTTTTATCTCCAAATATTACATAAGCTGGAACTTCATATTCAAGTGCCATTTGTCTTCGTAAGTTTCTAAACTTTTCATATAGTTCTTCATCAAAAGATAGTACTTCTTGTGATTCTTCTTGTTTTACAGCAATTCCTAATTTATCTTCATCAATTAAAAGCTTTTCATTTCCTTTTAATATTTCCATTCCAAGAGAGTTTAGTTTTAATACTCTATATTCACCTAAATTAACAGCTTGTATATCTATTAGTTTATCTGCTATTGCTACCCATTCATTTTTACTTTTATCATGTCCTAAACCATATACTTTTAGTTTATCATGTCCAAACTCTAAAAGCTTTTGATTTTTTGAACCTCTTAATATATCTATAATATGATTTGTACCAAAGCGTTGTTCACTTCTATATACAGCACTTAAGAACTTTTGAGCATCTACACTTACATCAACTTGTACAACTTCACCTTTAGTACAGTTATCACATAAAGTAGCACAATCATCAATCTCATCTTCAAAATAAGCAGCTATGATTTTATGCCTACAGTTATTTGAAACACAGTATCTATACATAGCTTCTAGCTTATCAAGTCCTGTTTGTTTATATGAATTATCAATTGCATCTTCTATTTGAAGTTTTCTTTTTACCTCATCACCTTTTGAGTAAAGTAAATATACATAAGACATAGCACCATCTCTTCCTGCTCGTCCTATTTCTTGATAATAGTTTTCTAAGGTTTTTGGTAAGCTTGTATGTATAACAAATCTAATATTTGATTTATCTATTCCCATACCAAATGCAATAGTAGCAACTACTATATCCACGTTTTCATATACAAAGTCATTAAATACCTCATCTTTAACACTTGCACTTAATCCTGCGTGATATGCTTTTGACTTATATCCATTGTCACATAAAAACTTAGCTGTTGATTCTGCTTCTTTTCTTGTAAATGTATATATAATTCCACATAAGCCCTTATGTGATTTTAGAAAGTTTAATATTTGTGATTTTCCATTTGAAATACGAGGTTCGACTTTTATTTCAAGATTATCTCTTTGTGTTTTTGCTCTATAATGTTTTGCATTTACAAGATTAAGTGAAGAGGCAATATCTGCTTCAACTCTTTTTGTAGCAGTCGCAGTAAACGCAGCAATACAAGTATCAGGGAAAAACTGTTTTAGTCTATTTAAGTTTCTATATTCCGCTCTAAACTCATGACCCCATCCAGATACACAGTGAGCTTCATCTATTACAAAATAGTTAATATTTATACGTTGTAATACACTTACAAACTCATTTGAAGTAAATCGCTCAGGTGCAACATATACAAACTTTAACTCACCTGCTAGAAGTTTTTGCATAGTAAAAGAGTTTTCATCATTTGTTTGTGAAGAACTTATCATTGAAGCACTAATCTCAAGGTCATTTAAAGCTTTTACTTGATCTTGCATAAGTGCAATAAGAGGAGAGATTACAACTGTAACACCATCCATAAGTAATGCAGGTAATTGATAACAAAGTGATTTTCCACCACCTGTTGGAAGGATTGTAAGTACATCTTGCTTTTTTAATATGTCATCAACTACTTCTTCTTGAAAAGAACGAAAGTTGTCATGTCCGAATGTTTCTTTTAGGATTTGTTGTTTTTTATTCATTTTTGATTTTAGCATATCTTGGGTTAGGTGTGTATTTATTAATTTAGTATTTTATTAACTATTTTATTTTAAATTTCTATATAATATTCTACCACTTAAATATTAGGATGAAAATGAAAATATTAATTATAGGTAATGGATTTGATTTGAACTTAGGTCTTAAGACAAGTTACAAAGATTTTATTCAAAGTGAACATTTTAAAGATTTAGTTGCAAAAAAAAATAATATGGCTGAATATTTTAATGAAAAAAATGAATTAAATAATTGGGTTGATATTGAAAATGAATTAACTAACTATTCAATAAAAGTTAAAAATAAAAACTTAGATATAGAAGATAATTTTAATGAAATAAGATTATCTTTAATGAATTATTTAAAAGAAGCACAAGAAAAAGATATAAATCAAGATTCAAAAGCATTTGAAATATTAAAAAAAGAGATTGATAAGGTAGATACTATTTTTAACTTTAACTATACAAATTCAGTATTTAAAGTTTCAGAAATTTTAAATATTCAAAATATAGAAAATAAACATTGCTATATTCATGGGTCAATAGAAGGAAAAGATATTATTTTTGGTGTAGAGGATAAGGCAAGAATAGGTGATGAAGAACATATTTTCTTAAAAAAAGCTTATAATAAAAATTATGGGAAACATAATATAAAAAAAGAATTTAATCGAGAAAATGAGATTATAATTTTTGGTCACTCAATTGGAATAACAGACAGCTCATATTTTGAAGACTATATTAATCAAAGATCAATTGATAACATTCAATCAAAATTTAAATTCTATTATTATGGCGAATCAGGATGGAAAGAAATGATGAAAATAGTTGATAAATATACGTATGGTAGCTTAACTGAATTTAGAGCAAATAATTTTATACATATTGATTCATCAATATAATTAGGGAAGTCACAATTTGTGATTTCCAATATTCAAATTTATCTTTAGAAAGTTAAAATATAAAATCATCTAAAAAACTTTTTATATTTCTTTATACTGCTTTATTTTACAAAATATATCATCATTTATCACTATATTTCTTTCATCATTTGTAATACTATGCTAGAATATTATCTAAAAAAAACTAACTACCATAAGGGACATTTTTATGTTAACAAACGAAGACTTTATAGATTTAAACTCAAAATTTTATACTACTTGTAGACCAGTAGCTCGGATATTTAATCTTCTTACTATTCCTACATTTTTATTTGCTTTAATTATTTTAGGTTATTTAGAACTTTTTCCTTTAAAAGTTGAGATTCATAGTGTTATTTTGATTGGCTTTATTTATTTTATTTACTTATTTTTTATAAAACATAATGCTTATTATGTTTCTTGTAAGTTTAAAACTCAATATCAAGAATTGATTTTTAATTTAAAAAACTATATCAATGCAAATCTTCTTGCAATTGGTGATACTACAAAAGCAAATGGTAGTGCTGATGACTTTTTGAAAGATTATACTAGCAATATTAGGAATACAAATTTTTCATCTATTGCATCTGGTGTATTTCCTACACTTGGTATTTTGGGTACTTTTATCTCAATTGCTTATAGTATGCCTGACTTTTCTTCTGGTACTTCTAGTGCTTTAGAAAAAGAGATTTCACTTTTATTAGGTGGAGTTGGTACTGCTTTTTATGTTTCTATTTATGGTATTTTTTTATCTTTATGGTGGACTTTCTTTGAAAAAATTGGAATGAGTAGGTTTGAGCATGATTGTTTAATTATTAGAGAAAATACAAAATCATTCTTTTGGACAAAGATTGATATTGAATCAATAAATATCAAAAATAATCTTGAAAATTTCAAAAGAATGACTGATATTTTTGAGCAAATTACATCAAAAGATATTTTGGACAATATCAATGAATCAATAGAAAAAAGAGTTTCTATACTTGAAGATATTTTGGAAAAAGAAACTGAATTATCTTCAAGTATTTCTCAAAATATCAGAAATAATGAAGAGTTATCAGATAATATAAAAACAATGACTTTAAGTATTAGTTCATCTATTGCAAGCTTTGAAGTTCAAAAACAACTACACCAAACAAGTACACAAGATTTAAATAAAAATATTGGAAACCTAAGTAAGACTTTGGATAATTTAAGTGCTAAAAATTTACAAGAAATATATCTTAATATCATACAAAGTATTGAAACTATGAAAAACGAAACAGATAAGATTGGATGGAAGTTTCATAAAGAATTAGATGAATATGATTCAAAATTTAGTCAAAGACTAACAAATTCTTTAGAATCAATTGATGAGCAAACTGTTAAAATAATAGAAGATTTACAAGAGTTCAAAGAACTTTCTAAGTAGGCTTAGATGTATAATAAAGAACAAAACAATAATAGCGATGAAAACTTTTGGATATCTTATGCAGATTTAATGGCTGGTTTGCTTTTTGTATTTATTCTTGTAATTGGTGCAATCATTATCAAATATTTATATACACAAAATGATTTACAAGTAATTAAAACAGATTTAGAAAAAGAAAAACTTGCACTAAATTTAAGTGAAGAAGAGCTTTCAAATAAAAAGAAAAAAATTGATGAAATAAATGAAAAAGTAAAAACACTACAAGATGAAAAAGTTCATTTAGCATTTAAACTAGCAAAATCTCAAAATATGTTTGATAAAACAAAAGATGAATTAGAAAAACAAAAAGAACAATCAAAAGAGTTATCAGATATTTTAAATAAAAAAAGTTCTGATTTAGCACTATCTTTAGAACAAATTGAAAAGATCACTGCTATTTTAGAAAATAAAGAAACTATTATTAAAGAAAAAACAGAAGTTTTAGCTCTAAAATCAGATGAAATGGAAAAACTAAAAGCATTATTATTAGGCTTTGAAGTTAAAACAAAAGAGTATGAAGAACAAAATGCTAGTCTAAATACCCAACTTAAAAATAGAAAAAATACAATTACTTTAAAAGATGAAGAACTAGCAATGCTTCAAAAGAAACTTTTAACTCAAAGTAATGAACATCAAAAACTTGTAGAAGAGTTTGATATTACAAAATTAAAAATCAAACATTTAACAGGAATTAAATTAAATGTAATCTCACAACTTAGAGAAAAACTTGGAAAATTAATTAATATTGATGAAAAAAGTGGAGCTATTAAATTTTCTTCAAATATTTTATTTGATCAAGGTGAATATAAAATAAAAGAAGAATCAAAAAAAGAACTTAGCTTAATTTTAGAAAAATACCTAAATGCTCTACTTAAAGATAAGAATATTAGAAAATATATTCAAAGTATCACAATAGAAGGACATACAAATAGTGATGGTTCATACCTAAGTAACTTACAACTTTCACAAAAAAGAGCCTTAGAAGTTATGCAGTTTTTATATGAATCAAATATTGTAGATAAAAATCTAATTAGTAAATATGTTAATTCAAGTGGAAGGTCTTTTTCAAATCTTATTTATAAAAATGGTGTAGAAGATAAAGATAATTCAAGAAGAATTGAAATCAAATTTACAGTCAAAAATGAAAATGCAATAAAGGAACTTCAAAACTTTTTAGGAGATAAGAAGGGAAATAATAAATGAAAGAATATCTACACGAACCTAAAAAATTAAAATTTTTAGCTTTTGAAGTTAGAACAAAACTTGAAAAAAAGAAAAATGCTTCTTTTTTTCAAAAGTTCAAAAAATTTATTTTGAAGAAATAAAAATAAATTAATATTATATTAATTAACTATAATTAACAAAAAAAACTTTTTTTAGATATAATTATTCCTTATATTAATATTTATATGTAGATTAATAACTAATCATAATCTACTTATTTAAATAAAAAAGGGAATTGTATATGAAAAATTTAAAAAGAAATTGTTTATTAATGTTGCTTATTATTGGATTGTTTACGGCTTGTGGAAGAATTAATACAGTACAAACATTTGATAACTCAAACTTTTTTTCGGTAAATAAAGCAAAAGCAAAAATTGAAAGAGCTATTAAAAATGGTGCAGCAAATAAAGGTTGGCAAACAAGAAAAATAAGAAATGGACTTATTCAAGCTAATATACTTGTTAGAAGTAAATATTTTGTATCTGTGAATATAGATTATACTTCAAAAGGTTATACTATAAGTTATAACAAAAGTAGAAATTTAAAATACAATCCACAAACAAATGAAATCCATGGAAGTTATAATAAATGGGTTAAAATTCTTCAAGATAATATAAACTTTCAATTAGAAAGTTTAGGAATGAGCAATGCAACAAACCAATCGACAACTACAACAGTATCTACAGCAAGTAAATCTTATAAAAAAGGTGGCGATTTAAATTTAGAAGGTAAAATAATTTATATTAAACCTTATGTTCGTTTTGCTCCAAACTCTAGAGTTGCACAAAATATAAAAAGTGAATGTACTCTACAAAAATCTCTTAGTCAAAGTATTGTAAAATATGCCAAAAGTAATGGTCTAAATGTTGTTATCAAAAATAATATAACATCTAATGAACTAAAACTTGATGTTCAAATTGAACAAGCTATAAGTTCAGGTAATGCAGCAGTTGGACATAATAAATTTGTAACTATTTCAGGTGCTATTATAAAAGGAAATAAAAAATATTATACTTTTAATGCAGCAAGATTATCGGGTGGTGGATATTTTGGAGTATATAGAACATCTTGTTCTGTATTAAACAGAATAGCATCTGCATTAGGTAAAGACGTTGCTAATTGGTTAGCTAATCCATATGATCAAGCGATGATGGGTGATACTCAACTTATTAGAAAATAAGTTTTTACAAAAGTAAGAAATAATTCCTATTTCTTACTTATTGTACTGCTATTGAAAATATTCCTGTAGCAACAATTTCTTCATTATCAACTACATTAAATGAAAAATATTTAAAATTTCCCAATTTATTATCAAGTAAAATATTTACAATAAACTCTTTTGATTTAAGTTTTTGGAGAAGTTTTACATTTTTAACAGTTACAAGAAAACCCATATTTGAATCACTCTTGTGTTTATCCAAAACTCCTGATGAACTTTGTGTAGCTGCTTCAATTAACATACCTAAAGTTGGTATATATTCAAATTCGATATTAACAGATGCACTAGTAAAATCAGCACCGTTAAGTGATTTAACAAAACGAATAGGTGCAATATGAGGAATTGGAAAATCAGACATTTTAGTTTTAATTTTTATTTATTCTCATTAATATATTTAACTAAAGTTTCTGGTGTAGCAAAAATATTAGCTGATTCTTCAACATTTTTTACTTTTACTCCAAATTCTTTTTCTAAAATAAGAGTTATTTCTATTGCATCAACACTATCAAGTCCTAATCCATCATCACCAAATAATGGCATATCATCAGCAATTTCATCTACACTTAAATCTTCTAAATCAAGTCCTAATATAATTTTTTCTTTTAATTCAGTAGTTGTTACCAATATTCTCTCCAATAATTTTTCTTGCATTGTAACATTATATCTCTTTAAAACCAATCTTCTTACCAACTGAGCTTCTAGTTACTTTAATATTATTATGTATCTTATAAGCAATATTTATTGAACCAAAATATGATTTAAAAAGGCTTCTAAGTTTTTTTGATTCGAGATTAACTTTAGATTCTACATATATATCTAAAATCTCATCTTTAAGAGCTCTATCATCTCTTCTAACTTTTATTAAAACTGCATCAATTTCATCTATAGATTCAATAATAGTTTCAATTTGTTGTGTTGATATTCGTTTTCCTGCAATTTTTATTAAATTAGAACTACGTCCTAATAATTTAAATTTTCCTTCTTTATAAATTTCAACTATATCTTCAGTCTGAAAAGGTTGTTCAACATCTTTTATTACTCCCTTACTTAAAATTCTAGAAGTAACTAAATCAGAAGAGATATTAAGCATACCATCTTTTTCACCAATACTAACACCATCATATGCTGTTAATATTTCTTCATTATCTTTTCTATATCCCATTAATCCTGTTTCAGTAGAAGCAAAAAGTTGCATTACAGAACAATCATAATGTTTATGAAATTCTATTGCATCTTCTAGTGGTAAAGGTGATGTAGATGTTAAAAACAAACTTTTAGGAAATTTTACATCTTTTTTTATTCTATTTAATGCTTTAATAAAAACAGGAGTAGTAACAATTAAAGTACCTTCCTTTTCAGCTTCAATCGCTAATTCTTCAGGTAAAAAGTTTTCCTTTACCCAAATATCAATATCTAATTGCATAGGAACAATTGCTCCAATATCAACTCCATAAATATGAACAAAAGGAACAGTAGTAACAACTCTATTAAACTTCCCATCTTTTATAGTTTTTAATAATGCATCGGATTGTTTTAATGAGTTTTCTCTTTTCTTATAAACGCCAGTTGGTGTTCCTGTTGTACCTGAAGTAAAATATAAGAACTGCATATCTTCTTGATGTAAAATACTTTGATCTAAAGATTTAATATACTCAACTAAAAATGGTTGTGATTTATCATAAATTATAGAAAATATCCCATTTTCAAAACAATAAAGTGCATCTGATAATTGCTCAATTTTGGAACTTGCATTATCAATCTTTTGTACCTCAATATAACACTTTTTATCCATATCGTATATTTTCATTCTTACTCCTAATAATTATTTAATTTTATCATATTTTTTACAAACTAAAATAAAGTAAGAAAAAAACTGAAATAATTCCTATTGTTATTACTAAACCAATTGAATATAAAGCTACTGTACTACTAAAAATAAGTACTCCAAAACCAGAAAAAGTACTAAGTAAAGCATATCTTATTGCCATACTAGTTTTAACTTTGTTTGTAGTTTTATACATATAAATACCGTAATCTATACCAATAGCTAACAATATAACTAAAGCAAATATATGCATAATATTAATCATTCCTAATAAAGAAATAACAAAAAGTACAGAACTAATTGGGAATATCATATAAGACAAGGGATATAATATTTTTGATTTTGCAAGTATAAAAAGAACTAAAATAATAAATACTGTAGAAATCAACATATATTTAATTAAAGTATTTTTCATTTTTTCTGTATCAGATGATAAACTCTTTCCTAAATTTATTACTTTAATATTTCCACTATCTTTTATTTTGTATTTTTTATCTACAAAAGCCATTGTATAATATGTATTTTCATTTTTAATTATCTTGAAGTTTATATTATCAATGTAACTCATATCACATTTCAAATTATTTATCTTAGGGTAAGCATTTTTAAAAATATTATTAAATCCTAGTTCTTTTGATGCTTCATTTAAATATTTTTTTACTTCTCCAAAATTATATTCTTTAATTTTTTCTAACCTTTTGTTAC
Source organism: Poseidonibacter antarcticus (assembly GCF_003667345.1). NCBI lineage: Bacteria > Pseudomonadati > Campylobacterota > Epsilonproteobacteria > Campylobacterales > Arcobacteraceae > Poseidonibacter > Poseidonibacter antarcticus. Next base: position 205,056 of record NZ_RCWF01000003.1, on the reverse strand, counting down.
ATTTCTTTAAACTATATAAATACTTTCCTATACCTAAAATACCTGGATATAAAAGTGCCGATTCTTCATATCTTTGAAGAAGAGTTTCTTTATCTTTTGCACTTATTAAAAGACTTTGATATTTATTATTATAAAAACCTTCTTTAAATTTTTCTGATATTTTAATTAGCTTCTCATTTTGATAATCAAGATTTTTTAGATTATTGTCAAAACTTAAATTATTGTATACATAAATTAACATTAAACTCGATATTAGAAAAATATATAAGGGGTTTAAACTCTTTATTTTTTTATTCTCTCCTTTAATATTTACAGGAGGAATCTCCAAATATATATAAAGCCAAGAAAAAAGAAAAAAGGAAATGAAAAGAGATATTGCACTAAATATTGCAAGTTGTGAAAATAGTTCAATATCAATAAAACTAAAAATAATAAAAACACCAAAAGTTGTTAAGAATCCATATATAACAGACTTTTGTGTTATAAATTTTCTTTTTATAAATTCATTATGAAAATAATAATGAAACATATAGTCAATAGAGATAGTAGTAATACTAATACCAAAAACTAAAGCTAAAATATTTATCTCATCAAAAAGTAATAAGCTTAATAAAATTGCACCTAAAATTGAACTAGCTATTGTAAAAACTGTATTAAAAAAAAGCTTTTTGTTTTTTAATACAAAGAAATATAGTATTAATAATAATATACTAGAACAAAGCATTATAATTTGAGCATCATTTTTTATATATGATGAGTTTTCCACAAGATAGAAAAATGGAGCAAAGGCAATAATCTCATCATAATTTTTTAAGATTTGATTTATTTTCTTATATACTATCTTACTTTCGTTTGCATTTGATGTGTTAATAGTAGTTTTAGCTTTTAATACATAGCCATAATCTTTTAATTTAAAATATCTTTCATTATCAGTCTCATCCATAGTAAATAAGCCTAAAGGATCATAAGAATTTATAGGTTCATAGATTACGGAAATATTTATTTTTTTACGTATCTCTTCTAATTTTTCTAAAACATCATTTTTTGAAATTTTTTGATTATTAAAATCTGCTAATAAAAAATAATTTTTTATTAAATACTCTCTCATATCTTTTGAAATTTCAATAGATATACTAGCTTCTGATATTTCAGGTAATGCTTTTAATTTATTAGATATTTCATTTAATTCTTGCAAAGATTTTTTATTAAAACCTTTCTTTGAAATAAGTATTTCATTTGAGTATCCAAACTTTTTGGCAATATCAAATAGTTTAATACTATTTTGTGAAAGAAAAATATCTAAAAAATTTGTTGAAAATCTTATATTTGAAGAGAATAATATGTATAATGTTAATAATACTACAAAAATAAAGAAATTTATATATTTCATTTTTTAATTATTTCTATTGTATCTTCATTTGGTAAGAACATTTTAAAACTTATCACTTTTGAATTTTTTACTTTAACTTCTGCATTTTTTATTTGATTTGAAATATCTTCTAAAAAAGTAATATAATATAGATTATCTTCTTTTTTGACATCAAAATCTTTATTAGTTTTCATCTCATCTATATTTCCAAGTCTTGTCATAATATCAATAAACTGTTGTGTAAAAACTTTTGCTCTACCTTTTAATTTATATATTTTTCCAGAAGAATCTTTTATTGAAACATTTTCATTATCCTTGATAATTTCTTTAAAAGAAGGCTTAGAATAAGTGATTATAGTTTTTTCTTCTTCTATATTAATATTACCACTTTTCTTGAACTCATGAGAAACTGCTGAAATATATTTTATCTCATCAAAATTATAGTTTTGTGCATAGAGTGTCAATTGAATAAATAATATTAAGATAAATCGCATAATCTTGTTTTTTCCTCTTGCATAATTTTTTGGGCATAATCTTTCATTTCTATATCACTTGAAAAATCTTTTGGATATAAAGGCTTAAGCATTTTCATATGAATATTCACTTTTTTATCTGTTTTAAAACAAAAACTTTTTCTTGGAAGTAATCTATAAGCTCCTTCAATTACAATAGGAATTATAGGTTTATTCTTTTTCATTGCTAATTTAAAAGCACCTCTTTTAAAAGGTAATAAAGTATCACCTTCATGTCTTGTTCCTTCAGCAAAGTAAATTACGTTTTTACCTTCATCAAGATGTGTTTCAATCTCTTTGAATATTTCACTAAGCTCAGGTAACTGTCTTCCTTTTATATATCTAACTCCTGCTAAGTGTGATATTTTAGCAATCATAGGATATTTAGCTAAATTTACATTAGCAAAGATTAAATATTTTTTTATAAAAGTTGCAAGTGCAGGGAAATCTAAAATTGATTGATGAGTAGAAATAAAAATTGCACCTTCTGGTATTTCATCCAATAAATCTGGTTTTAATACAATATTAGGTGCAAAAATAAAAAACAATTTATAAGAAAGTGAAGCTCCTGATTGAAATACATATTGCGGTTCTTTAACAAAAAGTTTTGATATAAGATATACAATATAACCCGGAATAATCATAACAGTAATTAAACCAAAAAAAATAAAGTGACCAATACTACCTAGTATACATTTTAACAGCATATGTTTTCCCATAAATAATTTGAATAATTAATGATATAAAAAATAAAATATACCAACCAATAGAAGAATAAAAAGCCCATATTTCATTACTTGAAAAATTAACAATATATAAATGAATTATAGTATTAATTAACATAACAACAATCCAATAATCATCACCATTTTCTAAAAACTTGATTTCCTCTTCTTTTAATTTTTTCCTATAAAACTTTTTTGTAAAATTTAGTATCATATATTTTTTATTAAAATGAGAATCTACAAATAAAAATAAAAATATCGTTGATAAAATTACAGGTATATATTTTACAGTTTGTAATGATGAAAAATGATAAGCAATACTAAAAGCTATTATATACATACTTGGTAACAAAATATCCTTATAAGTTTTTCTTTTAAAAAATCTATAAATTAAAAAAATGATTGACATACAAAGATATAATAGAATAACCATTCTAAGCTCAAAATAGTGTAATAATACCACAAATAATGGAGCTAAAAGAATGTTTAAAAATTTCATCTACCGAACCATTCCTCCACTTATATTTAAAGTCTCAGCAGTAATATAAGAGGCTTTATCTCCTAAAAAGAATACACATTCAGCCACTTCATCTGCTTTCCCTATTCTTTTAAGGGGAATATCTTTTTTAATAGTTTTTAAATCTAAATCTTTTGTCATTTCTGATTCTATTAATCCAGGAGCTACAGCATTTACACGTATTTTATATCTTGCAACTTCAATTGCTAAAGCTTTTGTAAATGCAATTATTGCACCTTTTGCAGCTGAATAATTTGTTTGACCGGCATTTCCAACTAATCCTGAAATCGAAGCAATATTAATTATTGAACCTTTTTTGTTTGTTATCATCTTTTTAATCACTGCTTTAGTTACATTATAAGTACCATTTACTGAAGTATTAATAACATCATTCCAATCGTCATCTTCCATCCAAAAAAATAATTTATCTTTTGTAATTCCTGCATTATTTACTAAAACATCAATTTCTAGATTTTCTAATTTTGAATATACATCATTTTTATCTAAGATATCAAAAGCAATAAGTTCAGAATTTTCTAATTCATTTCTTAACTCTTGTGCTTTTTCTTTTTGACTTCTATAATGTAAATAAACAAAATATCCATTTTCATGAAAATATCTTGCTATTGCTTCACCTATAGCACCAGTAGAACCAGTTACTAATACTGTTTTCATACAAACTTACCTTCTTTTAAAAGTTCATTTACTATTTTAATATCTAAATCTTGTCTTCTATCTTCTTCTAGTTTTGTCACATGTTTTCTAATTTCGTTGTAACACTTTTGTAGATGTTTTGAACACTTATCATATCCTCTAATATCAATTGCCTGTGCAATTCCTAAAAAACCAATACTTAACATATTTTCTAAATCGGGAAGTTGTTTACTAAAATTTCTAGCAGCTGTTGTTCCCATACTTACTTTATCTTGATTTAATGACTCTGTTGATCTTGAATATAAAGAAGCAGCATTTGTATTCATAAGAACATCAGCACTTAAAGAACTAAGAGTAACTTGCATAAGTTTAAAACCATGATGAGTAGATTTTTTGTTTAGTTTTAAACTTTCCCCTAAACCTTTATTAAATTTATGATCTACTAATAAGGCAAACTCTTTATCTAAAAGATCTGCTAAATTACCAGCACAAATTCTTAGAGTATCCATTGCATGTGCAATATAACCACCATAAAAATTCCCTGAAGTATATATTTTTTCACCAATTGGATCAATTAAAGGATTATCATTTACTCCATTTATTTCTGTTTGAATCCAATTCTTAGAAATTTCTAAATTATCTCTTATCACTCCTAAAACTTGAGGAGCACATCTAATAGAATATCTATCTTGGATATTTTGATCTTTTTCTGAATGGAATTTTTCATATCTACTAAAAGCTTTATGCATTAATTTTGAATCTTCACATTTTGCTAAGATTTTTGAAGCTGTTGTTATTTGTCCCGAAAATGGTTTACTTTCATGAACAAATGGTTCTAATGGAGTAATATCACAAAGTAGTACTTCATATATAGCAGCAACAAAACTTTCCATACTTTCTAATAAAAGTTCAAATCTTTGAATAGATTTAATCGCAATTGAACTCATTGTTGCTGTTCCATTTATAACAGCTAGTGCTTCTTTTGCTTTAAATACATAAGGCTTAATTCCTAATTCATTATAAACATCAATAGTTTTTCTCTCTTCACCCTTATAATAAACTTCTCTTTCACCTGCAATAACAGCTGCTATATATGATAAAGGAGCTAAATCACCACTTGCTCCTACTGAACCTTGAGAAGGGATAATTGGATATATTTCATTGCTTAATAAAATTTCAAATCTTTTTAATAAGTCATAACTAACTCCACTTTTCCCTTTTGAAAGACTTATCATTCTAACAGTTACCATTATTTTTGAAACTTCAGCACTTAAATTTTCACCTACACCAGTTCCACAAAATCTATAAAGGTTTTTTTGTAGTTCTTCTGCTTCTTCAAAAGCTGCATAATTACTACCAGCTTCTCCATAACCAGTTGTAATTCCATAAATAGGTATTCCACTACTTATTTGTTTAACTAAAAAGTTATGTCCTGAATTAATGAAATCAATAAACTCTTTTTCTTGACTAAGTACTATTTCTTCATTATGTGAAAAACCTTCATAATTTACTATTTTATTATCTACAACCATTTTATTCCGCCTTTTTTTAAAGTTCAATTAGAATTTTTTTAATTCCCTTTTCATTCATATTAACTACACTTACTAAATCTTGTAAAGAACCAATTAACCCTTCAATTGGTAAATTCATTATCTCTTGTGCACCTTCTTCATCTTCTGCAATTTCAAGAACGATAGCAGCTCCTGCTTCAAGATATTTTGTACATCTGTTTATTTGTTCAATATTTTTTATATTAATACACTCTGCACAAATACATAGGACTGGCTCTTTTGAAACTAATGCTTGTAGTGCTGCTACTTTTAATGAATCAAGAGATGTTTTCATTCCTGAAGATATTGTAATAATTTCATCAATATCTTTATTTACTAATGAAAAATATGATGGAGCAGTATTATAAACACTATTTTGAAAAGATGTTGGAGATAACATCTCTTTTTCTAGAACTGCATTTGCAATTTTTGCTGTCTCTTCCAACTCACTAAAACAACTTCCATAAACAATTTTTCCATTTTTAAAATTACATTTATCACTTAAAAAAAGCATTACTTTTGAATTTCTTGTTAATCTTCTTCTAGTCATCATATGAGGAACTAATCTTTTTTCATCTAAATTTTCTATTTTTCTCTCAGCAAAAATTTTTGCTGAAGAAATTATATTTATTGCTACTTTTTTCATTTGCAAACTCCAAATATTAAAGAAGTGTTATTTCCACCAAAAGCAAATGAATTACTAATTATATTTTTGACATCCATTTTAACACTTTGTTTTGAAACATTTATATTTTGATTATCAAGTTCTTTTAATCCAGTTTGAGCAGGTATTACTTTATGCTTTATCACTTCACAAGAAACAATAGCTTCAACTGCACCTGCAGCACCTAAAGTATGTCCAGTAATTGCTTTTGTTGAATTAACATAAGTTTTGTTTCCAAAAAGTTCTTCTACTGCCTTTGCTTCAACATTATCATTTGCAATTGTTGCAGTTCCATGAGCATTTACATAATCAATATCTTCTATTTGAATTCCTGCATCTTTTAAAGCATTAGACATAGAATTTTTAGCACCTGAAGCACTTGGATCTGGATTTGTCATATGATATGCATCACTACTCGCCCCAGCACCTTTAAATTCAATAGAATCATCAGTTTTAACATTTTGGATAAGTAAAACTGCAACAGCTTCTGCAACATTCATTCCATTTCGATTTTTATCAAAAGGAGTACACTTTTTATCAGAAAGAACACTTAATGCATGAAAACCAAGAACTGTTGAACTACATATTCCATCAGCACCTATAACCAATACATTATCATAAGCTTCAACTTCGATAAGTCTTTTTGCTAATAACATTGCATTTGCACTTGATGTGCATGCAGTAGAAATTGCCCTAGAATCATAAAAATTAAATTTTTTAGAAAGATAATCACTTAAAGCATTCATTGAATACCTATTTGGATTTATATTTGTATAACTTTTTTCTCTATAAAAAATTTCTTCACACTCTTGCATTCCACCAACAGAAGAACCTAAAATAAGTAATGTATTTTCAAAATTATCAAGATTTGAATTTTCTAAAACCTTTGAAGTAATATCATCTAATACATTATAAATATTATCATATTTCATTATTCCTAAACCTGCTTTTGCATTAGAAAGATATGATTCAGTAATAGTAATAGCTGATTCTTTGGCATAAATAGCTTCCATCAAACTTTTAGTATCTCCTGCATTGCATAGTAACTCATAATTATTTATATAAACATTCATTTTAAACTCTCTATTTTTAACATTCTATATCTATTATTAAAACAATCAATATAAACTAAGTCATCCTTATTTTTAATTGCATTATTAACCACATAACTTCCCATCGTTTCAAAATAAGCCAAATCTTTTTCAAATTCAAGCTCTTTACATCGACTTGATATAAGAACTTTTTTATCATTTTTTAATAAAATTTCTTTTATTTCATTATAAGAATAACTTATTATATCAAAATCTACTTTTGCAATAGCATTACTCTTCTCTAATGAAAATTTTTGATAATTTACACTACTCACAAGATTACAATCTTCTTTGACACCTAACACCCTTTTCATAATTTCAGCAGGAGTACTAAGTAAATCTATACTACATAGTATAGCATCTTTTTTAGAAGACCTAATCGAAGAATATAAACTAACAAGGGTATTAATATAAGTAAAATTATCAGATATTTGGAAGATACTTTTGCCTTTTATACCTAATGTTGAAGCGATATAATAACTTGTAGTATTTCCCAATAAATTAATAAAATCAAAAATCTTTAATGTTTGATTCTCTTTATACATATAAGTATTTGTTTTTTGAATAATATCTATATTCCCAACGCCAGATGTTACATATAGTTCATTATCCTTATTTATTTCTACTTTTTCTTTTAATAATTGTCCACCATAAACTGCCAAATGAATAAATTTATCTTGTCTTCTTGTATCAATTTTATATTTTTGTTTTAACTCATTTTTTACATCAATAGTTTCTATATCATCTCTGTAAGAACTATAGTTTTGAATATATAATGTCATTTTAACTCTTTTTTAATAATCAAAGAAGTGTTATTACCACCAAAACCAAAATAATTACACATAAAAATTCCACTTTTGCATTCTTCAGGTTCTTTAATTGGAGTGTAATTTTTTAATATAGACTCACTAATATTAAGAGTTTTAGGAAGAAAACCTCTATTAATCGCACCCATTAGAAGAACTAATTCACTAACCCCAGAAGCTCCTATTGTATGTCCTATATATGGTTTCAATGCAGTAAAAGTTATAGAAGTATCAAAAACTTTACTTATTGCATTTATTTCAGATAAATCATTGCTGTAAGAACCAGTTCCATGTGCTTTTAAAGCTCTAATATCTTTAGCTTCTAAATTACAGTTTTTTAAGGCTTCATTCATCACTTCAACACACTCTTCACCACTTTGGCTTACTCCTGTTATCGTTTGAGAATTACAATTACTAAAACCACCTTCTAAGGTCCAAGGAGATTCATCTTTTCCTAAAACAATAGCAGATACAGCCTCTCCTAAAATCAGGCCATCTCTATTTACATCAAAGGGTTTTACTTTTGTATTAGAAATAAGTTCCATTGAATAAAAACCACTACTCATAACAGGTGAAAATATTTCTAAACCTACTACTATTACAGAATCAACTATTTCTGCATTTATGAGATTTTTAGCTTCAAGTAAAGCATTTGCACTTGAAGTACATGCAGTATTAATAGTCATTGTAAATTCATTTAATCCAAATTCTAAACTAAGCTCTTTTGCATAAGAATCAATACTATATTTATTTGAACTATAAGGTGTTTTTTTATGCTCATAAGCACAATTATTAATAGCATCAACAAGATGCCAATCTATTAAGGAAGTACCTATTATAATTGCTGTTGACTCTCTTTTATTTTCATCTATATTTTTTACAATCTTCAAAAAAAGACTTTTTAATACCTTATAAATATCATCTTGATTTTGTTTTACCTCATCTTTTAAAGGAAAAAATGGGATTTGTTTAACTTCATTTTCTATCTCTATAGTTTTAAAAGATGTTGATACGCTACCCTTTTCTATTTCATTAAGTGTATTTTCTAAATCACCCAAACAAGAGTTAATCTCAAAATCAAGTATATTTATACTATCCATTATTCTCATCTATAATATATTGTGCTAATTTTTCAACAGTAGTCACTGTTCTTCTAAAATCTTTAGAATCACCTAATCTAATTCCATATTTTTTTTGTAATCCCATAGATAATTGTAAAGCATCAACAGAATCTAATTCTAAGCCACTATCATCTGAAAAAAGTTCGACATCATCCTTGATACTTTCAGGTTCAATATCTTCTTTTTCACACTCTTCAATAATTAATTTTTTTATATCATATTTTAATTTTTCAAAATCCATTAAAGTCCTTTTTGCATTTTTTTATTTAATATAAATATTGATATTCCTAAAGTAATTAAAGCAAATGTTATTAACATAAATGATTCACCTAATACCATAAAAATATCCCCACCTTTTAGAAATATATCTAAAAAACCATCCAAACCCCAAGACATTGGAGATATATTTGCTAATTGTTGCATTGTTTCAGGCATTATAAATTTTGGTACCATAACACCACCAATAGCTCCTAATAAAATATTTGATATTCCACCTATTGTTGTTGCTTGTTCAGTTGAATTTGCACTTACTGCTATTAAATTTGCAACGCCAATTGCAGCTAAACTTAATGAAAAAGTTAAAAAGAATAAAGCTGGAAGAGAGCCATTTATTACTAATGCAGGAGTATCTAAAAGTGGTACTAGATACATTCCAACTAAAACCATCAATATCATTTGTAATTGAGCAATAAAAAGATAAGGAATAATTTTAGATAAAACTATAGAAAAAACTGAGATATTCATAGAACTTAGTCTTGCTAAGGTATTTTGTTTTTTCTCATTTATAAAAATAGTTGACATTGGGATTATAATAAAAAACATACCAAAAACAATCCAAGTTGGAACACTTTGTTGTGTAGCATTTGGTAAATCTTTTCTCTTATTATATTTAATCTCAAAAAGGTTTTTATCATCTAAACTAACTGTTCCAATTGCATTTGCAGCTTCATCAGAAAATTCTCTTAATCTTAAGTTTATAATATTTAGTTTTAGATTTACTATATGTCTTAGAAACTTTGCTTTAAACAGTTCAATCTCATCACTTTTTAAAGAGTTTTGAATAGATATATTTAATTTTAATTTATTTGATAAATCTTCTTTACCATAACCTTTTGGTATATTTACCAGAAAATCAGCATCTTTTTTTTTAACAATGTCAAAAGTTTTATCTTCATCTATTTTAGTCACTAATTTTTTACTTATAGCACTATTATCATTATCAATTACATTTAGATTAAATTTAACACTCTCTTGGGAAAAGATATCTCTCATAGCAACAGACATAATAAGTATAAATATTGCAGGCATAATAAAAAGTGCCATTAATGCTTGCTTATCTCTTAAAACTAAGAGAAATTCTTTTTTTATCATTGCACTAAACATTATTGTCCTGAGTTAATTCTAAAAAAAACTTTTCTAAATTAGTATTATGGGAAGAATCTTCTTTATATAAAAGATTTTCTAAAGTATCTTGTTTAATAAGTTTTCCATAAGAGATAATTGCAACCTCATCACATATTTTTTCTACTTCATTCATATAATGACTTGTATATACAATAGTTTTACCTTGCTTCTTATAAGATTTTATAAACTCTAAAATATCATTTCTACTTTTGGGATCAATACCAACAGTAGGCTCATCAAAATATATTATTTGTGGATTATTAAGTATTCCAATAGCTATATTTAATCTTCTTTTTTGTCCACCTGAAAGTGTTGAAGCTCGTTGATTAAGAAAGTTAGTTAAAGCATTTATCTCTATTGCATGTTCATAATCTTCTTTTTTTGCATTTTGTATTTTTGCAAAAAAATCTAGATTTTCTTTTACTGTAAGTTTTTCGTAAAAAGCTAGATTTTGGGGAATTATTGAACTTATATTTTTTATCTCTTCTATATCATTTTTTATATCTAGACCAAAAATATTAATCTTGCCGCTATCAAATTGACTAAGTCCATTTAGTATTGATAAAATTGTACTCTTTCCTGCACCATTAACACCTAAAAGTCCAAATATTGTACCTTTTTTTATCTCTAGTGAAAGATTATCTAATGCAATTAAGTCATCATATTTTTTTACAACATTTGAAATTTTTATCATTTATTATAATGCCCTAAACTCCAAAAGTTTATGATAAACCTTTGCTTCATTTTTAGAAATTTTTATTAACATATTATGAATCAAATCTAAATCTATATCTTTTTTAGATTTAATAGATTTTGCAATAACAAGAGCAAATTCTCTCCACTCGTCACCAACTTCCAACATAAGTTTTGATGCTTCTTCTAAAGTTTTATCATTATTAAAAAGTTCACTAGCTTCTTTTAAAAAAGATGCATACATAAATCTAAAACCAGCACCACCTGTTCCTATTTCTTCTTGCATTCTTATTATATTTCCTAAAAATAGTTTTGTATATTTTCTATCTTTAGATTTCAAATCTAATATTGCTTTTGCTAATTTTTCAATACCTTTTAAACCAGCTATTGGAACATATCTTCTTAACATAGTTTTTGATAGTTTTTTAATATTCTTTGTAATAATTGGCTTTAAATCTATATTTTTTGGAACATTTGTTGGATAATATAAAAGACCCTTAGGAGCCATAACACCTTTTGTAAATCTAGCTTTAGATAAAGACTCTTTTGAACATCTTACACTTTTGTCAAATACAGGGTCACTTATCAAATAATCATTCCCCTCTTTCCCATATATTAATAAATTATGAGCATTAAAATGGAAGCTAATCTCTTTTGGAAAATATTCTAACCAATAAACTGAACTTTGCGCCCCAACAATTTCACCTTTTAATAAAAGTTCATCTAACCTTTTTTCACCCTTTTCTTTTGATGAAAAAGTTTCTAGTTTCATATCTATCTTTAGATTTTTTTTAATATTTTTTATAATTGATTTTGGAATGCTTCGATATGCAATAAGTGGCATTCCTCCAATTTTTACAAAAGGAATATATGCAAAATTTAAAGCATTTGATAAGCCAAAAATCATAGGTTCACTAATATTTAATCCATGATGTCTTAGCATAGATGACATAACACCACTTTCACAATGAGCATGGTGTTTATGTTCAAACTTATTCATTATCTACCTTTGGTAATTTTTTCAATTCATCCAAACTTTTACCTAAAGCTTCGCAATATACTAAAGCTCTTTTTTCACTTATTTTTTTAAATGTATCTGGATTAAAATCTCTTTTTATAGTCCATTTAAAAAATCCAGTTGATTGGGCTAATACAATTAAATCCATTCTAGCCTCATACATATAATAATAAAGTGGTGATTTTTCTCCTCTTATTACTAACTTATATGCCTCTATTCTACTTTCATCTAAATCATCTATTGCTTGTCTTGTAACTATTTCTTCTACTTCCCAGCCAGAAGAGCCAATACTTTGAATTGTTCCATCTTTGTTAGAAGCATAGATTGCTTTTTTCATTTTTGCATAAGTTGAACTATCATCTTGCGGAACATTTTCTATATCCATAATTAATTCCTATACAACCTCTAACAACATAAATGCTGTAGAAAATCTTCCACTTTCAGGAATATAACACAATATTTTTTGACCTTTTTTTAACTTATCTGAATTAAAAAGTTCTTCTAAAATTATATATATTGAAGCAGACCCTGTATTACCCTTTGTAGATAAGTTTGTAAACCATTTTTCTTGTGGAATATCACAATTAACATCTTTCATAACATCATATAATTTTTCTCTAAAATAACCTGAAGAATAATGTGGTAAAAACCAATCTATTTCTTCAGGTTTAAATAGATTTTTTTCTAGCATCTCAGTAAGAGGTTTAGCCACAGTATAATCTAAAATATGTTTATTTAATAATTTTACATCTTGTTTTACTGAAAAAATAGATTTTTTCAACCATTCATCAGGTGTGAATTCCCTATAACCTTTTATTGTCCCATCTTTAAGTTTCTCACAACCTGAATACATACAAGTTTCTTCTTGACTTGCATAAGATTTTGAAAATATTTTATCAATTCTTAAAGATAAACAATCACTATTTGGCTTATTACTTACTCCAATTGCACCTGAACCATCACTTAACATCCATCTTAAAAAGTCTTTTTCAAATGTTAGTTCTTTATTTCTTTTAATCATGTCAACTTTTGTTTGAACCTCTGGTTCAAAATTTCGTCCACGCATCGAAGCTGAAATATTTTCACTTCCTGTAGAAATAGCAGAATCAATTTCTCCTGATTTAATAGCTCCATAGGCATACTTTAATGCAGTTAAACCACTCAAACAAATTCCTGCAATACTTACAACCTCAATTGGTTTTAAGTCTGTTTCACCATGAACCATTAAAGCATGACTTGGTAGAAGTTGATCAGGAGTAGTTGTACCACAAGCTAGTAATTCTGCACTATTAATATCAAATCCATTTTTTCCTAACTCTTCAATTGCTAAAGCTGCTAATTTTGCATTTGAATGAGTAGATTCATTTGTAATAGGATCGATTGCATAATATCTTGTTTTTATCTTATTTGATTTTAATACAATTCTTTTTACCAAAGAAGGTTTATTATCAATCATTCCTAAAATACTTTCCATATCATCATTTTTAACGGGATCATTTGGTAAAAAAACTGCCATTTTATTTATATATACATCTATCATATCAATCCTATCTACCACTTGGTTGTTCATATTTTTTTTCTAATTCTGTAAGTTTTTCTTTTTGAAATTTATTTAAAATCTTTCGTACTAAAATATTAAGAGGTACAATGGTAAAAACTAACACCACTAAAAACATCGCATAAATAGTAACTGCAAACTTTCTTCCAAAAGTATTTTTCTTTCCAAAAAAATTAATAATTTTTGCCCAAATTTTTGAACTTCTTGTTGCTATTATTTCTGAAGCAATTAATTTTCCATTCACATTAACAGCTTCTAATCCAGTTAAAAGTGCTTTACCTTCTTTTTCTTTATCTTCTTTTAAAACTTTATTAAGTCTTTGTCCAAATCTTGAAGCATTATCAATATCACTTTGTAAAATACCAGCAGGAGGGAAAAACCAAAAAGGATCTTTATTTCCAGTCATAAGCCATTTTGGAGTTGTAATAAAAGAATAGATTCCTTTTCCTTGATCTGTTAAAGCTACATTATCTATAAGATTTGCATTAAGATCATTTAATAAAGTTTTCATTTTTTCTTGTGCCATAACCCACATATCACGACATGCGATTACTGTAATTACAGGTTTATTATTAAATATCTTTTTTGCTTGTTCACTTTTTAAAAAACCTACAATAGGTGAAGATGGAGCTAAAAACCAAATAGTGTATCCTAGAATAATTAAATCATAATCATCCTCTAAATTTTCTATTTCTTTAACCTCATGCCCTTCAAGTAAGACAGCTTCAGGAAACTCTTGCGAAAATTCATAAAATTTCCAAGGGAATGGGTACTTTTCAATAGGCTCTATTGCTTTCAAATCTACTTGGATTTCAGAGTCAGGTAACTTTGAGATAAAACTATTTATAACATCTTTTAGTTGTCCTGATTGAGAATAATATAAAACTAAGACTTTTTTCATTCGTACGATATCTTCTTTACATATATTTATAAGTATAAATTATAGTAAAAATAATATTAAGCTCTTATTAATACCAAAATGTACCTCTTAGAAGTAAGAATCTCTGAATCATAAGTTTTGAATGAACCAAAGATAATCTTATATTATCCTTGACTTTATCAAAGTGAGATATCCTTTCATTTTCTGGAGGATAGTAGCACTCTACATCAACATCAATTGTTTTTCTTTTTTTATAACAATGAAGAACCAATACTTCAATTTCAAAATCAAATCGTCTATTTGATGTTTTTAATTCTAAAATTGATACGGGATAAATTCTAAAACCACTTTGCGTATCTCCAAACTTCCGTCCTGTTTCCAAATTAACCCAAAAATTACTAAACTTTCGTCCAAATTTTGAACTATCTGGTACATTTTCATTATCAAAATTACGATTTCCGATTACAATAGATTCTTCTTCATAAGCATTTGTTAATTTCGAAATCTCTGAAGATAAATGTTGTTTATCAGCATCCATTGTAACAAAATATTCAAAGCCTAATTCTTTTGCTTTCTTTGCTCCAGTTAATATAGCTTCACCTTTTCCCATATTAATTTTATGAGTCACTAAAGTAATATCTAAATCATTTATTTCTATTTTAGAATCAGAACCATCATCTACAACAATTATTTTATAATCAAACGTTAAAAGGTCATTAATAACATCAAATAAAAAAGGAGAATTATAAACAGGTATTACAATGCAAGTCTTCATAATGTAATACTTATTACATTTTCTTTTTCACAAAAAACTTTAAAATTATTTCCATTTCTTTCATATGTTATTATTTGATTTGGTTTTATTGTTTTTATGAACTTTGCTTTTTTAATTTTTGTAATATTAAAATTAAACAATTCAGAAATAATATCAAAGTTTATAAATCCTGGCAAAATTGGATTACCAGGAAAGTGTGCTTTAAATACAGGATGATTACAATCACTTAGTTTGATAATAGCTTTATTATCATCTTTAAAGACAATCTTATATAAATCATCCGTTAACATTTGATACTCTTAATATATGAAACAAATGGAAAAATGAGAATAACGAATATTTTTATTACATTATCTTCATTTTGGGATTGTTGCTTTATTAGGAAATTTTGCCAACTACTAAGATTCCAATTATTCATAATATTACCTTATAATTTAAATAAAAAAGATTCTATCAAAAATTCACTTAAGTAGCTTAAATATCAAAAGTTAACTTTATTTATAAACTCTTTAATATTTTTTACAACTAAACCTATAAGTCTTCTTCGAGCTTCAACACTCGCCCACCCAATATGAGGTGTTAAAAGTAATCTATTTTTATTTTTTACTTTTAGTAAAGGATTTGACTCTTCTATTGGCTCAACGCTTACTACATCAATCCCACAATAAATCTCTTTTTCATCAATAATTTTTGCTAAGTCAGCTTCATTTATAATTCCACCTCGTCCAAGGTTTAATAAAATTGCACCGTCTTTTATATCTTTCATATTTTCATAATTTAGTAAGTTTTGCGTTTGTTCATTTAAAGGACAATGAATTGAGATAATATCCGATGTTTTTAGTAATTCATCTAATTCAACTCTTTTATATTCACTATTTGAGTTTTTACCACTTGTAGAATAATAAACAACTTCACAATCAAAAGCTTTTGCTTTTGCAGCAAAACTTCTTCCAATATCTCCTAAACCAATAACCCCAACTCTTTTTCCATCAAGTTCAAAGAAAGGTGCATCAATATGTGTAAAGAAATCAGATTTCTGCCAATTGCCTTCATCAACATATTTTTTGTAATAATCTAGTTTTGAAATAAAATGAAATATCATTGAAAAAGCAACTTGAGATACAGAAGAACTAGAATATCCTGCTACATTTTTAACTTCAATTCCATTTTCTTTTGCATAAACTAAATCAACATTATTTGTACCAGTTGCAGTAATAGCAACAAGTTTTATAGAAGAATTATTCATTTCTTCTTTTCCTATAACTACTTTGTTTGTAATTACAATATCAGCATCTTTTACTCTATGTTTTGTTTCACTTGGCAGTGTAATATCATAAGAAATCACATCTCCTAAAGTATCAAAAACAGACACATCCATATCAGAACCTAAAGTAGCTCTATCCAAAATTACTATTTTCATTGTTTTCCTTTTTTGTTTTTTTATTTATAAGTACTATTGCAAATAATACTATTATTATTCCAAGCATCGTAACTAAATCTATTTTCACATTAAATAAAATATATGAGATAAAAACTGCACTAAGTGGTACTAGATAAAAAATAGATGAAACCTTTGAAACATCTGCTTTTTTTATCATTATATATAATAAAGACAAAGCCCCAATACTAACTCCAATGCTCATATACATTAAAGCTAATATAAAGTCACCATTCCAAACTACTCTTATATCTTCAAAATATAAAAAAGGAATAACAAGTAGTGTAGAACTAAGTGTTTGTATTGCACCACCTGAAAAGAGATTCATATGTAAACAAAACTTTTTTTGATATAAATTTCCTATACTTAAACCTAAAAGAGCAATAAATGAATATAAAATACCAATAGATAATTCTAGATTATCTATCTTTTGATATATTACAAAAAATACTCCAATAAAACCTAAGAGTAAACCCAAAATAATTTTATTATTTTTTTCTTCATTTAAAAATTTCCATGCTAAAAGTGCTACTATAATTGGTTGTAATGCAATTACTAAAGCACTTAATGATGCACTAACTCCATAGAAAAGAGAAAGATACACTCCGATTGAAAACGTACCTACTGTTAAAATTCCTGCAATTGCTATATGTATAAACTCTTTTGTATTTTTAGGCCAAGGAACTTTAAAAGCAACTGCAATCAAAAGTAATATCCAAAATGCAATAAAAAATCTAATTGCTAAAAAAGCCATTGGTGAGGCATTTGCCAAACCATATTCAGTAAAGACAAAACCACTACCATATAAAAGTATAAATAAAAATGGCAAAGCAGATTTTTTGATTAACATTTTTCACATCCAATAATTTACTTGACTAACTAGTCAAGTAAAAGAATAGCAAAAGATAACTAGTATGTCAAGACTAATGTATTAAAATAAAATTACTGTTTGATTTTTAGAGAGTTTAAATAAAATTCGAGTTGAGATATGCATGAGATATAAATATCAGATGAATTTGATTTTTTTGCAGTTGCTAAACATCCTTCTATTGAAGCTACAACATAAATTGCCAAATCTTTTATATTTGGGTGTGAGATTTCATTATTATCTAAAGCATTTTGTAATACTTTTTCTATAATTTCTTCAAATTTGAAGTAAACTTTTTCTAAAGCGATTTTAAAATTTTCATCTTTTGATGAAAGCTCTTGCACTAAATTATTTAATCTACAACCATAAGTATAATTATATTGATTTTTTGTCTTTATAAGTTTTATCAAACTATCAATAATATTATCATCAATAGTTAGTAAACTTGCATATTTGTTTTCAATATAGTTGTTTATATGAATTTCAATAACGCAAAGTGTTAGTTCTTTTTTTGATTTAAAGAAATGATACATTGAGCCTTTATTCATATTGGCTTTTTTTAAAATTTTATCTATTGAAGTAGCCTTATAACCATTTTCATATATCTCATCAAATGCCACTTTAACCAATTTACTCTTTGTATCCATCTTTTTTAATCCTAGTCTTTTTTTGTCCAAACTTTAAATTTCCAAGCAGGTGATTTTACTTTTCCATCTTCACTTAAAATTTCTTCATAATCTTTTTGTTCACATAAATCCCAAGTTGAAAAATCAATTGGTTTTAAAAAAGCATCTGCTTTTCCTTTGAAATCTACTTCAGATAAATACATTTTATCAACATAAGGGAAAAGTGTTTCATAGATATTTGCACCACCTATTATAAATAGTTCTTCCTCTGCATTTTTTCTCGCAAAATTAAAAGCATCTTGAACATCACTAAAAGAATGAACTCCATCTTGTGAAAATCCTTTTTTACTTAATACTATTGAAGTTCTATTTGGAAGTGGTTTTCCAATTGATTCAAAAGTTTTTCTACCCATTAATATATGATGACCTGAAGTAATTGTTTTAAAGTTTTTAAAATCCTCACTAATATGCCATAACATTTGATTATTCAAACCAATTTCCCAGTTTTTTCCATACGCCACTATCATTGAAATTTTCATATTATTTCCTTTATACAGCCATTACTGCTTTAATAGATTCATCACATACATAATCAATAAGTTCAAAATCACTCATCTTAAAATCATTTATATCTTTTATATCTGTATTTATTTTCATATTTGGTATTTTGTGTGGAGTTCGTGTTAGTTGTAATTTTACTTGATCCATATGATTTGAATAAATATGTGCATCACCAAAAGTATGTACAAAATCCCCTACTTCAAGCTCACAAACTTGCGCAATCATCATTGTCAATAGTGCATAAGAAGCAATATTAAAAGGAACACCCAAAAATACATCCGCAGATCTTTGATATAACTGACAAGAAAGTTTTCCATCTGCTACATAAAACTGGAAAAAAGTATGACAAGGCGGTAATGCCATTTTATCTAACTCACCAACATTCCAAGCAGAAAGAATAAGTCTTCTAGAGTTTGGGTTAGTTTTAATTTGCTCAATTAATTCAGCTAACTGGTCAATACTACTTCCATCAACTCCTTTCCATGATCTCCATTGCGCTCCATAAACAGGACCTAATTCTTTGATTGTATCAGTATTAGTATAACCTAAGTCCTTACCTTGAGCATCTGCATTTGCAGTCCAAACAGTTTTTTTATCAATAAGATTAGAAGCTTTATCTCCAAAATGAATTTCAGCTAATCTTCTCTCATCAGTTGAGCCTTCAATAAACCAAAGAAGTTCACTTATGATTGCTTTTAAATGTGTCTTTTTAGTAGTTACTATTGGAAAACCATCATTTAAATCAAATCTCATTTGATAACCAAATACAGAAGTAGTCCCTGTACCTGTTCTATCCCCTTTAAAAACGCCTTTGTCTAATATATGTTGTAATAAATCTAAATATTGTTTCATTTTATGCCAATTCCTTAATTATAGAATTGTATCAAATTTTAAATTTAATTCCGTCTTTGTCCTGGTTTTGGTGCTGACACTTCTTTTTGTAAATCAATAGATAAATTATGATAAAAAAGTTCACCATAATCAGTAGTTCTATTTATAACTTCATATGCTTGTACTATTGTATTATTATATTTCAATGCATCTTGAAGTATTTTAATAATTTTTACTGATTCTAAAAAATTTACATGAGAAGGTGCTTCAATAGGTGATGAATAATATTTATGCATTCTTTCAACAAGATTTTTATTTCTAATTTCTATAAATACAGATTCTATTGGTGATTTAAAAAAAAGTATTTTTTGTTTTACATTTATTGAAATATATGTTGTTTCAGTTCCATATATTTTTCTGGAAAATGAATCAAACAAAAATAATTTCTTATTATAGTTATTATTAAACAATTCATATATAACTTCCAAAATCTTGATTTTCTCTTCTCTAGAAAAGAAGTTTCCAATACTTGCAAAACAAAAAGATAAAATAGATTTTATAGAGTACCATTCTGTAGTATCATAATCATATCTAAGCATTTGATCAATTCTAGCTTGCTTTAACTCTTCAATATCTTTACTTGATTTTGTTCTATAAACTTCTTGTACAGCAGTATCTCTATACATAGGTCCAGGGAATTGTGCTTGTATAACAAATCTTCTATTTTGTTCTAGTTCCATTATATATTTTAATCTACCATAATAATCTTCATCGATAATTCTTACTTCTTTTTGAGGAATTTGTGTAATAGACTTTAAAAAATCATCACCACTACACCCCTCTTCCCATATATAATCAGGATATCTAAAAATATTACAAATTTTATCTTTAATATCACTACTTGGTTCAATATCAGTTAAATTATCAATCCACGAAGTTACGGTTCTTCTATCTTTATTTATCAACGAAGCGAACTTTGAAATACTTAAATTTGATCTTTTAAATATTTCAATAAATTTATCAATTGAATTTTTATAATTCATTAGCATGCCTTTATTAAGTTTATTTGTTATTGTACTATTTTACAACATAAAAACAAATATTGTACATAATTACTATTTTATCAAAAAAATTGTAATTTATAATACAAAAGATATACAATCCCCTTATGTAGAATTGATGTATAATTATCACCAATTCAAAATTTAAAGGATGCACATGAGCGCAGGAAAAAAATTTAGAGAAGCATTAAAGGAAGAAACTCCTTTACAAATCGTAGGAACAATTAATGCATATCAAGCATTACAAGCTACTAAAGTAGGACATAAAGCAATTTACCTTTCAGGTGGAGGAATTGCAAATGCATCATATGGTTTACCAGATTTAGGTATGACTATGATCGAAGATGTTTGTATTGATATTAGAAGAATTACTTCAATTTGTGATACACCATTAATTGTTGATGCTGATACTGGTTGGGGACATGCCTTTAATGTTGCAAGAACTGTGAAAGAATTCATTAGATCAGGAGCTGCTGGACTTCATATTGAAGATCAAGTTGCTGCAAAAAGATGTGGACACAGACCTAATAAAGAATTAGTATCTACAGAAGAAATGTGTGATAGATTAAGAGCTGCTGTTGATGCTAAAATGGAATTAGATCCAGAATTTTATATTATTGCTAGAACTGATGCTCACGCAAGTGAAGGTCAACAAGCTGCAATTGATAGAGCATTAGCTTACGTTGAAGCTGGAGCAGATGCAATTTTCGCAGAAGCTATCCATACTTTAAAAGAATACAAAGAATTTACAGACCAAATGTCTGTTCCTGTATTAGCTAATATCACTGAATTTGGTGCAACTCCAATGTTTACAACTGAAGAATTAGCTGAAGTTGGTATTGATATGGTTCTTTATCCATTATCAGCATTTAGAGCAATGAATAAAGCTGCTTTAACTGTATACCAAGAATTAAAAGAAAAAGGTACACAAGAAGGTGTTCTTGATACTATGCAAACAAGAATGGAACTTTACGATATGTTAAATTACCATGATTACGAGCAAAAAATGGATGCATTATTTGCAAAAGGTAAAGCGAAGTAATTTTACTTCCGCTTTATTAATATTAAGAAAAATTAAACATTTAAATAAGGAGAAAATATGAGTGGATTAGCAGGTGTTTCAGCTGGAACTTCAGCAATTTGTACTTGTGGATTAGGTAATGGTCTTAACTATAGAGGTTATGATATTGCTGATTTAGCTTTAAAAGCAGATTTTGAAGAGGTAGCTTATCTATTATTAGTTGGAGAATTACCAAATAAGACTCAATTAGCAGATTTTAGAGCTAAAATTATCGAGGGTAGAGAACTACCACAAAACTTAAAAGATGTATTAAAATCATTACCAGCTTCTTCTCATCCAATGGATGTTATGAGAACTGCTACTTCAGCTTTAGGTTGTATGGAACCAGAAGCTGAAGATTTTTCTGATCAAATGGAAAAAATCACTAGATTATTAGGTGCTTTCCCATCATTTTTAATCTATTGGCATCATTGGCATGTAAATGGTAAAGAAGTTGATTTAAAATCTGATGAAACTACAATAGCTGGTTACATTGTTGAAAGATTAAAAGAAAAAACTCCATTACCTGTTGAAGTAAAAGCTATGAATGCAATGTTAACTTTATATGCAGAGCATGAGTTTAATGCTTCTACTTTTGCAAATAGAATTACTGCTTCTACATTATCAGATATCTATTCTTGTATGACTACTGGAATTGGAACTTTAAAAGGTCACTTACATGGTGGTGCTAATGAAGTTGCAATTAAATTTGTACTTGGATTTACAGATGTTGAAGATGCATTAACTTCAGTTGATGAATTATTTGCTAGAAAAGAAAAAATTATGGGATTTGGACATAGAGTATATAGAGAAGTAGATCCAAGATCTCCTATTGGTTTTGAATTAGCTAAAGAGTTAAAAGAATTACCAACATCTGATCCTAAATTATTTGATATTGCAAAAGCAATCAG
Organism: Poseidonibacter antarcticus; assembly: GCF_003667345.1. Taxonomy (NCBI): domain Bacteria; kingdom Pseudomonadati; phylum Campylobacterota; class Epsilonproteobacteria; order Campylobacterales; family Arcobacteraceae; genus Poseidonibacter; species Poseidonibacter antarcticus. The sequence goes on along the minus strand of NZ_RCWF01000003.1, from coordinate 182,363 downwards.
AGATAAAGTAAAAGCTGATAAAGGTTTACCTGATAATATTGATTTCTTCGGTGGATTAATTTATCACTATATGCAAATTGAAAGATTATATTATACTCCATTATTCATTATGTCAAGAGCTGCTGGATGGGCTGCACATGCATTTGAACAAAGAGCAAATAATAAAATCATTAGACCTAGTTCTGAATATAATGGTGAAGATCCAAGAGCTTTCGTTGCTATCGAAGATAGAGCGTAATTCTTCTCCTTTTTAAAATAAAAATACTTACAAATACGATTTCAAGTTAGTTTCTATAATTTTAAACTAGCTTGAAATGTGCTAGTGCTACATAACAATTGTAGTTAACTACAAACAGATTGATCACTAGCAAACACTATAGGATGGTCAATTAAAAATACCCCCTATTAAAATCACATAAAATGGATATAAAATATGACAAACGAAAAATATCTTAAAAAACTAGAAGGTTTCGATACAAGCTATTACGATGTAAGAGCAGCTGTTGAAGATATCACTCCTGGTTCTTTTGACAAATTAAACTACATTTCAAGAGTATTAGCAGAAAATTTACTTAGAAAATGTCCAAGTGCAGAATTAAAAGATTCTTTAGTTCAATTAATTGAAAAAAGAACTGATAAAGATTTTCCTTGGTATCCTTCAAGAGTAGTAACTCACGATATTCTAGGACTTACTGCTTTAGTTGATTTAGCTGGTTTAAGAGAAGCTGTTGCAGCAGAAGGTGGAGATCCTAAAAAAGTTAATCCTGTTGTACCTACTCAGTTAATTGTTGATCACTCTTTAGCTGTTGAATGTGGTGGATTTGATCCAGATGCATTCCAAAAAAATAGAGATATTGAAGATAGAAGAAATGCAGATAGATTCCACTTTATTAACTGGACTAAAGAAGCATTTAATAATGTAGATGTTATTCCTCCAGGGAATGGTATTATGCATCAAATCAATTTAGAAAAAATGTCTCCTGTTGTGCATAATATTGATGGTATTGCATCACCTGATACATTAGTTGGAACTGATTCACATACACCTCATGTTGATTCACTTGGTGTATTTGCACTTGGTGTTGGTGGATTAGAAGCTGAAAATGTAATGTTAGGAAACCCTTCTTATATGAGAGTTCCTGAAGTTATTGGTGTAAAAGTTGTTGGTGTGAGAGCTCCAGGAATTACTGCTACGGATATTGCATTAACATTAACTTCATTCTTAAGAGAAAATAATGTAATTTCATCATTCTTAGAATTCTTTGGTGAAGGTTTAAAATACTTAAACTTAGGAGATCGTGCAACTATTTCTAATATGACTCCTGAATATGGTGCAAGTGCTGCTATGTTTGGTATTGATGATCAAACTTTAGATTATTTAACTTTAACAGGTAGAGATTCAAAACAAGTTAAATTAGTTGAAGCTTATGCTAAAGCAAATGGATTATGGGCTGATGAATTAACTAAAGCTACATATGCAAGAGAATTAGTATTTGATTTATCTGGTGTTTCAAGATCAATTGCAGGTCCTTCTAAACCTCATAAATTAGTACCAACAAATACATTAGTAGCTGATGGTTTAATTAAAGATTTTAAAGAAGAAGATGAAAATAAAATTCCAGATGGTGGAATCTTAATTGCAGCTATTACTTCTTGTACTAATACTTCTAACCCTAGAAATGTTATCGCTGCTGGTTTACTTGCTAAAAAAGCAAATGAATTAGGATTAAAAAGAAAACCATGGGTTAAATCTTCATTAGCACCAGGTTCAAAAGTAGTTGAAACTTACTTAAAAGATGCGAAACTTCTTCCTGAACTTGAAGAATTAGGATTTGGTATTGTTGGATTTGCATGTACTACTTGTAATGGTATGAGTGGAGCTTTAGATCCAAAAATTCAAAAAGAAGTTGTTGATAATGATATTTATACAACTGCAGTATTATCTGGAAATAGAAACTTTGATGGAAGAATCCACCCATATGTAAAAGAAGCATTCTTAGCATCACCTGCTTTAGTTGTAGCTTATGCATTAGCTGGTTCTATTAGATTTGATATTGAAAAAGATTCTTTAGGTACAGATAAAAATGGTAACCCTATTACATTAAAAGATTTATGGCCAACAGACGAAGAAATTAATGCAGTTGAAAAAGCTTCAGTTAGACCTGAAATGTTTGCTGCAATTTATGATCCAATGTTTGCAAAAAGTGAATTAAGTGGAATTGAAATTTCACCATTTTATAAATGGAATACTCAATCTACATATATCAACAAACCACCTTATTGGGAAGCTGAATATATGCAAATGCCTGAACTTAAAGGTATGAGACCATTAGGTGTTTTCCCTGATAATATCACTACAGATCACTTATCTCCATCTAATGCAATTTTACCAACATCAGCATCTGGTGAATATTGTTTAAAAATGGGATTACCTGTTGAAGATTTAAACTCTTATGCAACACATAGAGGGGATCATAATACAGCTTCAAGAGCTACATTAGCAAATCCAAAATTATTTAACGAAATGGTTAAAAATGAAGATGGAACTGTTAAACAAGGTTCATTAACTAAAATTATGCCAGAAGGTACTGAAAGTAGAATGTGGGAAGCTATTGAGACTTATACTCAAAGAAAACAACCACTTATTATTATTGCAGGTACTAACTACGGTCAAGGGTCTTCAAGAGACTGGGCTGCAAAAGGTGTTAGATTAGCAGGTGTTGAAGTTTTAATTGCAGAATCAATTGAGAGAATTCATAGAACTAACTTAGTTGGAATGGGTGTATTACCATTACAATTTAAAGAAGGTGATACTAGACATACTTACGCAATTGATGGAAGTGAAACTTTTGACATTGAAGGTGAAATCACTCCAAGAACTGATTTAACAGTTGTTATGACTAGAGCAAATGGTGAAGTTGTTAAATTCCCTGTATTATGTAGATTAGATACTTCAGCTGAAGTTGATGTTTACAAAAATGGTGGTATTTTACAAAAATTCGCTAAAGATGTTATTGCAGAAAGTAAATAATTATTTCTAATTAAACATTGAAAACTTTTAGGGCTCTTGCCCTAAAAGGATTTAAAAGAAATCAAAAGATTTTTTTTCAGTCTTTTTACAAGAACTTAAATACAAATAAAACTAAGGAAATTAACTATGTCTTATCAACCACAATTTAAAGTAAAAGCAACATATATGAGAGGTGGAACTTCTAAAGGAACTTTCTTCAATATTGCAGATTTACCAAAAGAAGCAAAAGAAGATCCAAAAAAAAGAAATAAATTACTTCAAAGAATCGTAGGAAGTCCTGATGTTTACAAAAAACAAATGGATGGTATGGGTGGAGCTTCTTCTTCTACTTCTAAAGCTATTTTAGTTGGTAAATCAGATGTTGAAGGTCACGATGTTGATTATTATTTTTGTCAAGTTGCTATTGATAAAGATTTTGTTGATATGAGTGGAAACTGTGGAAACTTAAGTTCAGCCGTTGGTCCTTTTGCAATTAAAGAAGGTTTAGTTGATAATGTTCCTAATAATGGTGTTTGTTGTGTAAGAATTTGGCAAGCAAATATCAAAAAAACTATTCTTTGTTATGTAACAATGGAAGATGGAATGGTTAAAGAAATGGGTGATTATGAGATTGATGGTGTTGCTTTTCCTGCTGAAGAAATTCAATTAGAATTCGTTGAACCAGTTGATCCTAGTGAAGAGTTATTCCCTACAGGAAACTTAGTAGATGATTTAGAAGTTGAAGGTGTTGGTACTTTTAAAGCTACTATGATAACTGCTGGGATTCCAACTGTATTTGTAAATGCAGATGCTATTGGTTATAAAGGTACTGAACTTCAAGATGATATTAACTCAGATACTGCTGCTTTAGAAAGATTTGAAAAAATCAGAATTGCAGGTGCATTAAAAATGGGTGTTATGAAAGATGCTTCTGATGCACTTACTCAACAACACACTCCAAAGATTGCATTTGTATCTCCTGCACAAGATTTTACAACTTCATCTGGTAAAAAAGTAAAAGCTAGCGAAATGGATTTACACGTAAGAGCTTTATCTATGCAACAATTACACCATGCAATGATGGGAACAGCTTCAGTTGCTATTGGGGTTGCTGCTTGTATTCCTGGAACTTTAGTAAATATCGCTGCTGGTGGTGGAGAAAAAGATACAGTTACTTTTGGTCATCCAAGTGGAGCTATTAAAGTTGGAGCTGCATTATCACAAAAAGATGGTAAGTATATTGTAGAAAAAGCATCTATGAGTAGAAGTGCTAGAATTATTATGGATGGAAATGTTTATGTTCCAGCTGGGACTATGGATTACTAAGTAATTCATAGTTATTTATAATTCTATTTCATAAAAAAAGGGCTAGATATTTTATTTAGCCCTTTTTTATTTCTATGATATAAAATCAAAATTCATCAATACTATCTAAAACTTTTATAATATTTTTTTCTTTTTGAAAACCTTGAAATTCATATTTAATATTTAATTCATTATCTTCTTTATCAACTAAAAATGATGTTGGATAAAACTGCACAGGAAAAGGATATTTTTCTATTAATTTATTATAAATATCAGAATCTTTTACAACTTTAACAATCTGTAAACTATCTCTTTTTTCTTTTATTTTTTCCAGTACATTTATTTGTCTTATACACCAAGGACAAGAAGGTATACTAAATACCAAAATTACCTCTTTGTTAGTATCTATATCCTCAATACTATTTATTTGCTTTGCTTGTATGGCAAATAATGAAGATATAAAAAGGCATAAGACAAATATTTTTCTCATTTTACTCTACTTTATTAAAGATGATATTTCTTTAAATACTGGATTTTTTGCATTTACTGTTAATTCAAATAATAGTGATTCATAAGTTGTTGGAATAACACCTGCTTGAACTAATCTTTTTATAGCCACATCTGTATCATTTTGTTTTCTAGATGTTACACAATCTGTAACTAATACAACTTGAAAATTCTCTTCAAGTAAATCAATACAAGTTTGTAATACACAAACGTGAGTTTCAATTCCTGCAACTATTACAACTTTTTTATTAGATGATTTTAGTGCTTCTAAAGTACTTTCATTTTTACAACAAGAAAAAGATGTTTTTTCAAAATGAGGATCTTCGTCTACAAGTTCTCTTAAACTTGGAATTGTTTCACCTATTCCCTTTTTATATTGTTCATTTACAATAAAAGGAACATTGTGAATTTTTAAACCTTTAACAAGTGTAATAAGATTTTTTTCAATTTCATCTTTGTTTGTTACGTGTGGGTATAATCTTTCTTGTACATCAACTAAACAAAATACTGTATCTTCAACATTAATTCTCATTTTATCTCCTTAAAATATATTATCTATAATCATACACAATATATTTTAAAAAATCTTGGAAAATATTGACAATTTAGCAATTTATTTAAAAGCTACTTTTTCAGCACGTTCTAATAAATCTTTTGCACCTTGGTCTAAAAATGTTTGAGCCAAAGTTTGTCCTATACTTTCATAATTATTAATATCAGCAGTAATATCTTCTGATATTGATTCGCTTCCATCAGGTAATCCAACAATTGCTTGAACTCTAATAGATTCATCATCTAAAATTGTAGCTTTAACACCAATAGGAACTTGACAACCACCTTGAAGTGTATCTACAAAACCTCTTTCAATAGTTGATTCAATTTGTGCATTTTTATCATTTAAAACTGATAATAATTTTACAATTTCAGGATCTTTTGTAGTTTCAACTCCTAATGTTGCTTGTCCCATTGAAGGAATCATTTCATCTGTAGAAATAGGAACAAAATATTTTACTTCGTTTTGAATTCCTAATTTTTGAACACCAGTTGCTGCTAAAATAATTGCATCATATTCACCTGCATTTAACTTTGCAATTCTAGTATTAATATTCCCTCTTAAATCTTTTAGTTCAATATCAGGACGTAAAAGTTTTAAAGCCATTCTTCTTCTTAAACTTGTAGTTCCTATTATTGCACCTTTTGGTAATTCTTCAATTGATGCGTATTTATTACTTAACAAGGCATCTCTTGGATCATATCTTTTAGTAACTGCTGTTAGTTGTAAACCATCTTCAAATTGTGTTGGAACATCTTTTAATGAGTGAACTGCTAGGTGTGCTTCACCTTCTAACATTGCAATTTCTAGCTCTTTTGTAAATAAACCTTTTCCACCAATTTTTGCTAATGGCACATCAAGAATTTTATCACCTTTTGTTACAAACTCTTGAAGTACTATTTCCATATTAGGATAATGTTTTTCTAGTTCACTTTTTACAAATTCTGATTGCCATAGGGCAAGTTTACTTCTTCTTGTTGCAATTACTAATTTTTCCATTTATTTACCTTCTTATTTATTTTTTCCTAAATCTTTATATTTAGTTTTTTGTGTATCTTTTTCTCCATTAATAAATATTGTTGGAGTTCCTTGAACCATTACTTCTTCACCCATTTCCATATCTTTTTCCATAGAATCAATAAGATCAATTGATGAAACATCTTCTTGTGTAAATGATGTTTTAAATACTTTATTAAACCCTGATACTATTTTTTTTACATCTGTTTCTTTTACAGTAAAATAATCATCCCAATTAGTCTCATATACTTTTAATTCAATATCTTTAATACCTTTTTCTTTTCCTAATTCCATTAATTTTGATAAAGGTCCTGATGCTGGATGTAATCTTAATAATGGAAAATGATAATAATATAGAGCAATAGAATCTTTATTTTTATTTACGTGTTTAATTATATCAGGTATGTAATCCATACAAAATGGACATAAAGGATCAGAAAAAACTACAATTTTATCTTTTGACTTATCATTACCTGCAATTAATTTTGATTTATCATAATATTTAGCACTTAAATCTGGTGTCACTAAATCTTTTAAAGATTTCCCATTTTTAGCATCTAATAAATCAAGTGAGATATATCTACCATCAGAAAATACAATATCCTTAGCATTTATAGTTTTGTTATCAACTTTAGCTTCAACATCTAAAATATATCCAAACCAACCATCTAGTGGTAATTCTTTTTTCATATTAATACTAATTTTTTCTATTTCAACATTTGGATTTTGGGCTATTCTTTTCTTTTCAAATTTTATTACATTATCATCACTTACACTCGCAAATAAACTACTTGTTAGTAAAACAGCAAGTGTTAGTACTTTTGATACTTTTTTCATTATAATCAATCCTTCAAATTAAAATTTATACATAGTCTAACTATTTACTATTAATCAAAAGTTAACACTAAGACCTCGTTTTTACAGTTATTTTTCTAATATCGAAGAGTTCTTTTGCCCTATTTAGCATAGGAGAATTTATAACATCATCTAGTTGTAACTCTTTTTGTGCAGGAGTTGGTGCTGAACTTTTATGCATATCAGCAACACATCCTGAACCCATTTCTACTTCTTCAATCATTGATGAAGTATTTTGATTATTTAATTCAATATTTTCTTCTACTCTAGCTTCTTGCTTAATTTTTTGAACTATCTCTTTTTTCTGTTCTCTTTTTGCAACAACTTTTTTATTTAAGGAGGCTTCATCCTTTTTAAAGTCCAATTCAACATCTTTCCCATATACATCTTGTGTAAAAGTTCTAATCAATGCAAAATGTTTATATAAAAACTTTCTATCATCATCTTTTGCATATGAAAGAATAGATAATTTATTGTTTTCATATCCATTAAAAATAAAGTTTTTTTCAAAACATTCACCCAAAGAATAATCTCTATCATAAACTTTTGATGTTAATAATTCATATAAATCATTTTTTTCTTCTATTTTTGGTTCTTCTATAGGAACTACTTCAACTTCTTGCGAAATATTTACTTCTTTATGTTCTTCTTGAATAACTGGTTCTACTTTTATTGAGTCTTGTGTATTTTCTATTTCTTTTGTTTTAGGTAAATCATCAAATGGTGTAGGATAAGACACTTGAGGAATTGAGTCAATTACGGATAAATCAACCATAGAAGTAGATTCTATTAAAACTTTATCAGCATCAGTCACCTCTTCTATTTTTGTTTCAGGGATATTATCTTCTAAAATGTGCTCTTTTTTTGCTATTTCTTTAATAACCTTTTTCTCAATTGGAACAACTTTAGTTTTAATATCTTCTACATCTGAAATTATTTCTTCTAATGTTTTTATATTAGTAGCTTCAATCATTTTCATTAATGTTAAAATCAGTACAAAACCACCATCAGAATTGATTGCTAGAAGTTGTTTAGCATCACCTAAAATTCTAAAAAATCTATCAAAAAATAATAAATCATATCTAGCATCTTTTTCAAGCATTTTATGTTTTAAATAAATACTCATTTCATCACAAATTTGTGAGACATCATAGTTTTCTAACTCTTTTATAATAGGTGATATATCACCTGAAGATAAAACTACTGAAAATACATCATCCATAACTTTTGGGTCAATAAGACCTAACATATCAACTACAGTTGAAGTTGTTATTCTTCCACGTGAAAAAATTATCGCTTGGTCAAGTAATGTTAAGGTATCTCTTAAACTTCCTTGTCCACTTCTTGATATTATTTCTAAAGCATCTGTGTCAAACTCTAAGTTTTCTTCATTTAAAATATGTGCTAAATGATGAATCACATCAGAGTTTGCAATTTTATTAAATCTAAAATGTTGAGTTCTAGATAAAATCGTTGCAGGTAATTTTAAAGGATCAGTAGTTGCTAAAATAAATTTCACAAAACCAGGAGGTTCTTCTAGTGTTTTTAATAAAGCATTAAATGCTTGTGGAGTTAACATATGAACTTCATCGATTATAAATACTTTAAATCTTGCAGAACTTGGTTTATATTTTGTATGTTCAATCAAATCTTTAATATCATCAATACCACGATTTGAAGCTGCATCCATTTCTATAATATCAAGATGTCTATTTTCATTTGCACTTTTACAATTATCACAAACCTCACAAGGTTTTGAAGTTGGACCCTCACTACAAAGTAAAGCTTTTGCCATAATTCTAGCAGTTGAAGTCTTTCCACTTCCTCTAAGTCCAGAAAAAAGGTAAGCATGGGATAATCTATTTGAATCTAATGCTAAAGATAAAGTCTGTGATACTGTGCTTTGTCCTACTAAATCCTCAAATCTATGAGGTCTATATTTTAAAGCTAAAACTTTTCTGTCTTCTTGTATTCCACTCATATTGTACAATTCCTAATTTGAATATTTTTATTTTCTAAAATCTTTTCTATCATATTTATATTAATTTTTCCTGTATGGCATATTGAAATATTTAATGTACCTTGATTTATATGACCTTTTTGCAAACTTAATGATAACAATCTATTTGCTATTGCATTTCCTGTTTCAATTAAATTAATATTTTCTTGCATAATCTTCCTAATTATACTTGAAATCAAAGGATAATGAGTACAGCCTAAAACAATTGTATCAACACTATTTTTTTTCATAGGATTTAACCATTTTACTAGCATTTGATATGTTTTTTCTGAATTAATTTCACCTTTTTCAATTTGCTCAACTAAACCTATGCAAGCTTGTTCAAATAGTTGGACTTTTTTAATATTTGATAAGTCATTTACTAAACCTTGATATTTGCTTCCCTTTAGTGTTGCAGGAGTTGCTAAAACTCCAACTTTTAGACTTTTAGTTATTAAAATTGCGGGTTTAATTCCAGGTTCTGTTCCAATTACTATTAAATTAGTAAAACTATTTCTTAAGTATTTTATAGCTGCTGAAGTTGCTGTATTACAAGCAACAATTAAAGCATCAATATTGTGTTTTTCTATTAAATATTTAGTAATATTATCACAACGATTTAAGATTTCTTCGGGTGTTTTTTCCCCATAAGGAGCATAAGCAGTATCAGCTATATAAAAGATTTCTGCACCTTTAAATATCTCTGATATAGCACTTACAACAGTAAGTCCTCCAAGTCCAGAATCAAATATTCCTACTTTCAATTTGTACCTTTATTTCATAATAAGTAGATATTTTATCATAAGTTTTTAAAGAAATGTATTAGCAGAAAAAATAAGAGATGTAATACCCAAATTTTTGAGTATTACATTTTGTATTTACAATAAATTTAAACTAAACCTTGCTCAATCATTGCATCTGCAACTTTTCTAAATCCAGCAATATTAGCTCCTAATACAAGATTAGAAGGCTCGTTAAATTCTTTTGCAGTAGTACTTGCAGTTTGGAAAATATTTTCCATTATACCATCAAGTTTTGTATCAACTTCTTCAAAAGTCCATTTAAGCATTGATGCATTTTGTGCCATTTCTAATTGACTTACAGAAACTCCACCAGCATTTGCTGCTTTTCCTGGACCATAAGCAATTTTTCTTTCAACAAATAAATCAACAGCATCAGGAGTTGAAGGCATATTTGCACCTTCACAAACACATTTACAGCCATTTTCTAGTAATTTTTTTGCATCTTTTATATTTAATTCATTTTGAGTAGCACATGGGAATGCAGCATAACAAGGAGTTGACCATACATTATTTCTTCCTTTTTCATACTCTGCAATAGGTGTATATTTTGCACTTGGTTTAAACTTTGTATATTCACTTAGACTTAATCTTTTATTCTCTTTTAGCTCTTTTAATAAGTCTAAATCAATTCCTTCTTCATCTAAAATCATACCTCTTGAATCACTACAAGTAATTGGTAAAGCACCTAAATGATATAGTTTTTCAATTGTATATATTGCTACATTTCCAGATCCAGATACAAGACATTTTTTATCTTTTAATGTTTCACCACAATCTGCTAACATATATTTAGCAAAATAAACACAGCCATATCCAGTAGCTTCTTTTCTAGCTAGTGAACCACCCCAATTAAGAGATTTCCCAGTTAATACACCTTCATATTTATTTGTAAGTTTCTTATACATTCCAAACATATATCCAATTTCTCTAGCACCTACTCCAATATCACCAGCAGGAACATCTGTACTAGCTCCAATATGTCTAAATAATTCACTCATAAAAGCTTGACAGAATCTCATTATTTCATTGTCAGATTTACCTTTTGGATCAAAGTCACTTCCACCTTTTCCTCCACCAATTTGAAGACCTGTTAGTGCATTTTTAAAGATTTGTTCAAAACCTAAAAATTTAATTACACCAGCATTAACACTTGGGTGGAATCTTAAACCACCTTTATATGGTCCGAGTGCAGAATTAAACTCAATTCTAAAACCTTTATTAACTTGTATTTCACCATTATCATCAAGCCAATTAACTCTAAATAGTATTTGTCTTTCTGGTTCAACAATTCTTTCTATAATTTTATGTTTTTTGTATTGTGGATATTTTTCAATTAGCGGTTTTAATGAGATTAAAATTTCTTCAGCAGCTTGATAAAACTCATTTTGTGCAGGGCTTGTTCTTTTTAGATACTTAAATATTTCTTTTATGTATTCCATATATTTCCTTTTAAACTTATATAATAATTATTTTAGCGGAAATATATATATTTTATATACAATTGTATGTAATTTATTTATTATTTAATAATATGTATAAATACTATACTAAAAGGGAAGATAAATCCCCTTTTATTTAAAAAGCTTCTACGATAGAACCTTTGTATTTTTCTCTTATGAATTTTTTGATTTCATCTGAGTTTATAGCTTCATCTAAGGCTTTGATATATTCTTTATTTTCATTGCCTTTTTTTACAACTACAATATTTACATAAGGTGAATCTTTTGACTCAATTACAATTGCATCTTTTAAAGGATTTAAATTTGCTGCAAGTGCATAATTTGTATTAATAATAGCAGCATCAACTTCATCTAAAACTCTTGGCAATTGTGGTGCGTCTAATTCTTTGATTTTAAGATTTTTTGGATTTTCCAAAATATCTACAGCAGTTTTAAAATCAACATCCTTAAATGTTAATAATCCTTCTTTAACTAAAATATCTAAAGCTCTACTCTCATTTGTTGGGTCATTTGGAACAGCTATACTTGCACCATCTTTTAATTCACTTAATGCTTTGATTTTATGAGAATATAATCCCATTGGCTCTAAATGAACACTTGCCGTTTTAATTAAATCAGTATTTTTATTTTTATTAAACTCAATCAAATATGGTAAATGTTGGAAGAAGTTAGCATCTAATTCACCTTCATTTACTGCAATATTTGGAGTTACATAATCAGTAAACTCAACTATTTGTAAATCATAACCTTTAGCTTTTAAAAGTGGTTTAACAGCTTCTAAAATCTCAACGTGAGGAACAGGAGTTGCTCCAATTTTAATAACAGTTTGTTTTGTTTCAACTTTTTTTTCAGCACCTTTTTTTGATTCTTCAGAATCATTACAAGCAGTTAATCCAAGAACAACCGTTGCAGCAAGTGCAAATTTTAAAATATTTTTTAACATGAATTTTTTCCTTTATTTTTTTGTAATTTTATATAAATAATCGCCTAAACTTTGTACAACTTGTACTAAGGCGATTAAAATTAGTACAGTATAAATCATCGTATCAGTTTGAAATCTATAGTATCCATATTTGATAGCCACATCTCCTAAACCTCCACCACCAACAGCACCTGCCATTGCAGAAAAACCAATTACAGTAATCAAAGTAAGTGTAATCGCTGAAATAATAGCGGGCATTGCCTCAACTAGCATTACTTTGAAAATAATTTGAAAATCACTTGCTCCAAAAGATTTTGCAGCTTCAATCACACCAATTTCTACTTCTTTTAAAGCACTTTCAATTAATCTTGCAACAAAAGGAGCAGCCCCAATTGTAAGAGGAATAATAGCAGCACTAGTTCCTATACTTTTTCCTATTAAAAACTTTGTAACAGGAAATAACACAATCATTAAAATAATAAAAGGGAATGACCGTAAAGTATTTATTACAACATCAAGAATTGAATATATTTTCAAGTTCTCTCTTAATCCACCTTTTGAAGTTAGTGTTAAAATAATTGCTAGAAAAAATCCAATTATAAGTGCCAAAAATGTAGAAACAAATGACATATAAACAGTTTCACCCAAAGCTGGGAATAAAATATCAAACATTATAATACCTCCCAAATGATTTTATGTTCTTTTATATAACTTAGAACTTTTTCTTTATCTTTATTTTCAATATTTATAACCATATTTCCAACAATATGTGTATTTATCTCTTCAAGTTTTCCCCATACAATATTAAAATCCATATTAAGTTGTCTTGCCATTTTTGTAATAAATGATTGAGAAGCATTATCTTTTGGGAAATAAATTTTTATATTTACACCCTCATTTGGAACAACTTCAATTTCACCTAAAAACTCTTTCATTTTTATATCAGGTTTTAAAAATAACTCTTCTGTTGCATCAAAACCAATAATATTTCCATGCTCCAACAACAAAGCTTTTTGAGCGATTTGTTTCACAACTTCCATTTCGTGCGTTACTAAAACAATAGTAATATTTAATTTTTCATTTATCTGTTTTAATAAATCCAAAATAGAAGTAGTAGTATTTGGATCAAGTGCAGATGTAGCTTCATCTGAAAGTAAAATCTCAGGATCTAATGTCAAAGCACGTGCAATTGCAACTCTTTGTTTTTGTCCTCCACTTAATTGGTTTGGATAAGAATCTTTTTTTTCTTCTAATCCAACAAGTGATAATAAATCATTTACTTTTTTTAAAATCTCATCTTTTTTATATCCCCAAAGTTGCATTGGTAAAGCAACATTTTCAAATACTGTTTTTCGTTGAATTAGTGAAAAGTGTTGAAAAATCATTCCAATATTTTTCCTAAACTCTCTTAATTCATATTTTTTAAGAGTTTTTATCTCTTTATTATTTACTACTAGTGAACCATCAGTATAATTTTCAAGTCCATTTATACATCTCATAAGAGTCGATTTTCCAGCACCACTATGTCCTACTATTGCAAAAATCTCACCTTTTTTTATATCAATAGAAATATTATTTAAAACTTTTGTATTTCCATAGTGTTTATTTAAATTGTTTATATTTATCATAAGTAATCCTTATCAGGTTTGGAATAGTATATAAAAATGTATAAAATATGAATTAAAGAAGTGAGTTTAAAGTAAGTTATTAAAAATGATAATAAAAAAGAGGTTTAAAACCACTTTTTTATTCGTTCATTCCTGCAAAAAATTCTGAATTATTTTTTGTTTTTAGCATTTTAGAATATAAGAATTTAAGAGCTTCAACTTCATCCATTGAAGCAATTGCATTTCTAAGTATCCAAGTTTTTTGTAAAATTTCAGGAGTAAGAAGTAATTCTTCTTTTCTTGTTCCTGATTTAATAATATCAAGTGCTGGATAAACTCTTTTGTTTGCTGCATTTCTTGATAATACAACTTCACTATTTCCAGTTCCTTTAAACTCTTCAAAAATAACTTCATCCATTTTTGAACCAGTTTCAATTAAAGCAGTTGAAATAATAGTTAAAGAACCACCCTCTTCAATATTACGTGCAGCCCCAAAAAATCTTTTAGGTTTATGTAAAGCATTTGCATCAACTCCACCTGAAAGTACTTTTCCAGAAGATGGTGTAACAGTATTATATGCACGTGCTAATCTTGTAATAGAGTCCAATAAAATAACTACATCTTTTTTCATTTCTACAAGTCTTTTTGCTTTTTCAATTACGATTTCAGCAACTCTTACATGATTATGCGCAGGTAAATCAAAAGTAGAAGAATAAACTTCACCTTTTACACATCTTTGCATATCAGTAACTTCTTCTGGTCTTTCATCAATTAATAAAACCATTAATGTACATTCTGGATGATTTTTTGCAATACCGTGAGCTAAGTCTTTTAATAATTCTGTTTTACCAGTTTTAGGAGGTGCAACAATTAAACCTCTTTGCCCTTTTCCCATTGGTGTGAATAAATCAAGCATTCGGCCTGTCATTCTTTTTGATTCATATTCAAATTTAAATTTTTCTGTAGCATATAGAGGAGTTAAGTTGTCAAATAATGGTCTGTTTTTAGATTCTTTTATAGGTAAGTAATTTATAGCTTCGATTTTTAATAAAGCATTGTATTTTTCACTATCTTTATTAGGAGGTCTAACTTGCCCTGAGACAATATCTCCAGTTCTAAGTGCAAATTTTCTAATTTGTGTTGCACTTACATAAGAATCATTTGAGGTATCAGAGAAGTTTCCATCAATTGCTCGAAGGAAACCAAATCCACCATCTTTTATTTCTAGAATTCCAGTAAATAAAATAAATCCACCTGCATCAATTTGAGATTTTAAAATGTTGAACATTAAATCTTGTCTTTTTAATTCTTGGGGATTTTCTACATCTAGTTGTTTTGCAATATTTAAAAGTTCTTCTAATCCAAGTTCTCTTAATTGCTCAATTTTATATCCTTCAACAGGAATATGCGTTCTAGCTTTTCTAGGACTTTTTGTTTTATTCTGAGTTTTTGACTCTTCCATGAGTAATATTTACCTTTTGATTGTACATATTAGAGTATGTAATTTGTAGTTTTGTAGTTTTTTTATTAGTTATAATGCTATTGTAGTATTAATTTTAGAATTTGTCAATAATTTTAGATTTAGTCATAAAATATAGATATAAAAAAAGGTATCAATATAATATTGATACCTTTTTTATTTAAAAAGAAAATAATTTTTATAAATCACCCTCGTGTTTACCTAAGTATTCAGCAACACCTTCAGTTGAAGCTTTCATACCTTCATCACCTTTAGACCATCCAGCAGGACAAACTTCACCATGTTCATTTGTAAATAACATTGTATCTACCATTCTAATCATTTCATCAATATTTCTACCTAATGGTAAATCATTAACTACTGCATGTCTTACAGTTCCATCTGAGTCAATTAAGAAAGAACCTCTTAATGCTACTGCGTCACCAAATAATACATCATAATCTTTTGCAATTGATTTAGATAAATCAGCTACCATTGGAAATTTAACTCTTCCAATTCCACCATTTTCAACTGCTGTTTCTCTCCATGCAAAGTGAGAAAATTGAGAATCAATTGAACAACCAATTACTTGAATCCCACGCTCAGCGAAGTCATCAACTCTTTTTGAGAATGCAATGATTTCTGATGGACAAACAAATGTAAAATCTAATGGCCAGAAGAATAATACTGCACCTTTTTCACCAATATTTTCATATAAATTAAAATCTTCTACTATTTGACCATCTGCAAGTACAGCTGTTGCTGTAAAATCTGGAGCTTTTTTTGTTACTAACATATAATAAATCCTTTTTATTTTTTAATAACCATATTATATACCAAAATTGATTAATTAAAACTACAAATTAGCTTAAATTTATAAATTTAACAAATCTTTATTCTTTAATAATTATTATCCTTAGATAGATTAAATGTAAATATTAAGTTAAAAATAAATATTAATTATAATATTTTATATTAATTTAAATGTTTCATATTTACTTATTTTTCTATTAATATTGATAATATATCTTTTTTAAAGATAGTTTTATAATTAGTGTGATAAAGTTTTTTAAATTTTTATAAGGAGTTATATATGGCAGTAATAATTACAGATATTTGTATTAGTTGTGATGCATGTTTAGACGAGTGTCCTACAGAATCAATAGTAGACAATGATGAGAATCCAACAGGTGAAGATATTTATTATGTAAACCCAGAAACATGTACAGAGTGTATTGGTGATAATGATGCACCAGCATGTGCTGATGCATGTCCAACTGAAGGATGTATTCAATGGGATACTAGAGATTCAGTAGCTAATCCTGTTAGAGAAGGAAAAGTAGCTGGTCAACCTTGTGTTGAAGACTAATTTTAACTAGTTTTTAAATTCTAAACCCCCATAAAAAGGCAAGTAATACCTAATTACTTGCCTTTTTTTTATTTTTTAGATATAATCCGCGACTTAATAAAAATCGAGGAATAACATTATGGAACAAACTTTATCAATCATTAAACCTGACGCAGTAGCAAAAAATGTTGTTGGAAAAATCTTATCAAGATTTGAAGACGCTGGATTAAGAATCGCAGCAACTAGAAAAATGCAATTAAGCCAAGCAGATGCTGAAGCTTTTTATGCAGTTCATGCTGAAAGACCTTTCTTTAAAGACTTAGTAGAATTTATGATCTCTGGACCAGTTGTAGTAACTGTTTTAGAAGGTGATAATGCAATGGCAAAAAACAGAGACTTAATGGGTGCAACTAATCCTAAAGAAGCTGAAGCTGGAACAATTAGAGCTGATTTTGCAGAATCAATTGATGCAAATGCAGTACATGGTTCTGATTCAGTTGAAAATGCAACTAATGAAATTAATTTCTTCTTTGCACAAAAAGAAATTTGTTAATTATTGATTAATTAACTTATTTTATAATGAAAATAGAATTTAAGAAAGTACCACAAACTCCCAAATTATTGGAAGCTGAACTAGATTCAGTTAAAATTGAAGGTACTTTTTGTAAAATATCGCAATCATTAGTAAAAATTGAAGCAAAGTTAATTGGAAATACTAATATTAATTGTTGCCGATGTGGAACAACTGATAATATTCAAGTTAATGAAAAATTAAATTTTTTATTAAGTGATGGTATATTTAAAGATGACAATAGCGAAGATTTAGTAATTGAAATAGAAGATGGTTTAATAGATTTTGATGAAATAATTCAAAGTGAACTTGAAGCTATAAGGAGTGATTACCATATCTGTGAACAGTGTTCTAATGATAATGGTGATTTTGAAAAAGAATTTTAAGGAGAAAATAAAATGGCAGTACCAAAGAGAAGAGTCTCTCATAGTAGAGCGGCTAAAAGAAGAACACATTACAAAATTACACTAAAAAGACCGGTTAAAGATACTGATGGAACATGGAAAATGCCTCACACAGTTAACCCAAATACTGGTGAATATAAAAACTAATGCATACTATAGCAATAGATGCGATGGGTGGGGACTTCGGTCCTGAACCTATTATTGAAGGACTTATTAGCGCTTTAAAAAGTAATAATAATTTCACTGCAATTGCAGTAGGTAAAAAAGATGAATTATTATCTTTAATACCACAAAACTTTTTATCAAGAATTGAAATACTAGATACAGATGATGTAATTAGTATGAGCGATTCTGCTACTGATGCACTTAAACGAAAAGAATCTACAATTTATAAAGCTATAGAATTAGTAAGAGAAGGAAAAGCTGGAGCATTAGTTTCTGCTGGACATTCTGGAGCTTCTATGTCATTAGCTACTGTTAGAATTGGAAGAATCAAAGGTGTATCAAGACCTGCTATTGCAACACTTATGCCTACAAGCGAAAATCAAAATACATTAGTATTAGACGTTGGAGCAAATGTAGACAGTGATGCAAAAAATTTATTTCAATTTGCTGTTATGGGTCAAGTTTATGCAGAAGATGTATTACAACTTGAAGATCCAATTATTGGATTATTATCAAATGGTGAAGAAGAAAGTAAAGGTAATGAAGTTACTAAAGAAGCTTATGGTTTAATATCAAAAGTTCCAAATTTCGCAGGTAATGTAGAAGGTAGTGATATCTTCAAAGGAACAGTTGATGTTGTTGTTTGTGATGGTTTTGTAGGAAATATCCTATTAAAAACTGCCGAAGGTGTTGCTGATACAATCGGAAAAATCATAAAGAAAAGTCTTAAGAGATCATTAATTTCAATTGCTGGTGCAGTACTAATGAGAAAAGTATTTAAAAACTTAAAAGTTAGAGTTGACTATGCTGAATATGGTGGAGCTCCATTACTTGGAGTAAAAGCACCTGTTATTATAGCACATGGTAAATCTAACCCTAAAGCAATACACAATGCTATTCTTCATGCAATTAGTGCAGCAAGCTCAAATCTTAATGATGATATTGAAGAAAGATTAGCTAAATATAGTAAATAAAAGATATTTATTATACTTCTAAAAAAGGATATGTAAATGGCATATGCAGCTTTTAGATCTATTGGAGCATATATTCCTCCAAAGATCATGACAAATGCAGATTTTGAAAAAATAATTGATACTAGTGATGAATGGATTACTAAGCGGACTGGTATTAAAGAAAGAAGAATCTCTGAAGAAAATGAAGCTTCATCTGATTTAGGTGCTAAAGCAGCACAAGTTGCGATTGATAGAGCTGAAATTAACAAAGAAGACATTGATTTAGTAATTTGTGCAACTGTTACACCTGACTATTTATGTATGCCCTCAACTGCGTGTTTAATCGCATCAAAATTAGGACTTCCTCCTGTACAAGCTTTCGATGTAAGTGCAGCTTGTACTGGATTTGTTTATGCAACTTCTATTGCTAAAGCCTTTATTGAATCTGGTATGAAAAAAAATGTACTAATAATCGGTGCAGAAACTTATAGTTCTATTTTAGATTATACAGATAGAGGAACTTGTTTTATCTTTGGTGATGGAGCAGGTGCTGCTATTGTATCAGCAAGTGATAATAAAGATGAAGCAATTATTGATGTAAATTGTTCATCTGATGGAAATCATGAAGATTTAATTAAAACAGCTGGTGGAGGAAGTAAACATCCTTGTAGCCAAGAAGTTTTAGATAATAAACTAGCTTGTATTAAAATGAAAGGGAATGAAACTTTCAAATTAGCTGTTAGAACTTTAACTTCTGATGTTCAGATTATGATGGAAAAACATAATATCACACCTGATGATGTTACACATTTTATTCCACATCAAGCAAACCTTAGAATCATAACAGCAGTAGGAAAAGCTTTAGGATTTAGCGAAGATAAAACTGTTATAACTATAGATAAATATGGTAATACATCAGCTGCTTCTATTCCAATGGCAATGAACTACGCTTATGAGCAAGGAAGAATTAAAGCAGGAGATACTGTTTTATTTGATGCATTTGGTGGTGGTTTAACTTGGGGAAGTGCTTTATTTCCTTTTTCACCTAAGAAATAAATTTAGATATAAAAACTCTTTTAAAAAGGTCAAGTTAAATAACTTGACCTTTTTTTATGTACTTACTTAAAATATATTATTTATAAATATAAACAATATCTGATTTATTTGTATCAATTACCAAAGCTTCATCTTTTTGGATTTTTTCATTTGAAATAGTGATAAATGGAAGATTACTTAATCTTGAAAATCTTAAAGGAATACCTAGGTTTTGTTCAATATGCATAGCTCCTACAAATACCAAAAGCTTGTCATTTGGTTTCTTTATAACTTTTTTAGCTATTTTTACTATATTTTCAGCCATATAAGTATCCCAAGCAACTTGAACTCTATACATTCTTTGTTCACATGGTTCAACACTAATAGAAGGCATTTTATTACAGTGTTTTAAATATGGCATTACTAATTGTTTATGAGCACTTACATTTAAATCTAAGTTATTATAAAAAGCTTTTTCTTCGTTATTCATTTTATCAAACTGTTTTAAAGAGATTTTTTTTCTTGTATCTTTTGACATATTCATACCAAAAAGTTTTCCTTTATTTTTCTTTATAGTTTCATATAATGGCTCTACATATTCCCATTTGTAACTTGTGAATTTATCCCATTGTCTTTTTTCTTTTAATGTATTACTAGTAATTTTCCCATCTGTATAATCTTTTAATAATTTATCGTGTTTAGGAGTAAACCATTCATTTGCTAAATATAAATTTGTACTATTTTTATCTAATTCTTTTAAAAGATTTTCAAAGAACTTATGAGTCTTTTTATTATTATGATGGTCTCCTACAAAAACTATAGGATATTTCTCTATTTCTTTTACTAATTCTTCTATATTTATTCTTTTTGCTTGTTTAATTGAATAAATACCTTCTTCTTTGTCAAGATTATGAGTTAAAGGAGTTGATAAATCTTTGTTTGTACATCCTGAGAATAGATAGATTACAGCTAGTAAAGCTAGTAAAGTTTTTAACATATTATTACCTTTTGTTTTATTTTTATAGAAGATATTAGTATATTAAAATTTGTATTTACAAATATTGAACTAAAAACATATAAAATATTGTTCCAGCAAAAATAGATACTAAATAGTTTTTAAGAATTATGTGTAATATCGCTGTAAATGCTATTGCTCCTAATTCTTTTAATCCATAAGGGAAAAGTGAGAAATCTACATCTTTAACTGAATAAACTATTAAAATTGTCATAATAATTGCAGGGAAAAACTTCTCTATAAAACTTATATAAGATGGTAATTCATTTTTTCTAAAAAATAAAAAAGGAAAGGCTCTTGTAATAATATTTACAATTGTCATTACTGCAATTGCGATATAAATCTCATAATTAGTCATTTTCTATTTTCTTTCTAAATGTAAACATCATAATCAATGCAATTATAATTGAAACTATTAACATTTTATCACTTGGAATAAAAATTAATGAAAATAATGATGCTATTAAACCTATTACAAAAGGTGTTATATTTTGCAAATTTTTATACTGTTCAATACATAAAACAACAAATAATGCTGTAAGAGAGAACTCTAAGCCTGCTGTATCAAACTTGATATTTGTACCAACAATTGCTCCAAGTGTTGATCCTATAAACCAATATGATTGATTAAATGCTGTTAAAAAGAAATAATACCATCTCTTTTTTAATTGTTCATCATCTTTAATTGTAGTTAAAAGTGCATAGGTTTCATCTGTTAATCCAAAGATTAGATAAGGTTTTAGTTTTCCTGTTTTTTTGAATCTCTTTAATAGAGATAAACCATAAAAAGATTGTCTTATATTTACAAAAAAAGATGCAATTGCAATATCTACAAAACCAGCTTTTACATTAAAAAAACTAATTGCAACAAACTGCAAAGCTCCAGCATAAATAAATAGTGACATTAAGGGAGCTAAATACCAATCGTAGTCAAAGGATAATAATAATAATCCAAAAGCAAAACCTAAAACACTATATCCCATCATTACAGGAATTGATACTTCAAAGGCTTTTTTTATTTCTTTTTTATATTTCAAATCTATTGTTTATTATTTGAATTTTTTATTGTTTGGGTTATTTTTAAATACATTCATTGAGTTTTCTTCTTGATTCTTATTAAACCTATCAACAGTTGCAACTGAATTTATATATAATATTGACTCATCTACAACTATTTGAAAAACAGAATGTAAAGGAATTTTTGCAACAGAACCAAAGTTTTCACTTCCATATCCAGCTTCAAATGAAATAAAAGCATCATCAATTTCAACTGTTGTAAAAGTATAATTACTTAAAACAAATAGAGAAAATTTTGCTAATTGGTCTTTAATTGAACTTGGTAATTCTGGGTTAAATGTAATTGCATCAACATTTGCTGTAATTGAGAATTCTTGATTATTATCTAATAAAAAATCAATTGTTTCATGTACTTGTTTACATACTAAATCTTTATATTCTTCATTTTCTATAATATCTGTAATCATTTATTTAATATCCATTTATATAATTTACTGATATTATAACTTATGAAACAAATAATTATGCTTATTTTAATAACATTTACTACTACAAATATATTTGCTTACGAATTCAAGCTAAATAAGAATGATTTAAATTATATACATAATTCTGCAAAAAAGAAATTTATATTAAATAGATTAGCAAAATATCAATCTTTAAAAAAGAAAGTACAAAACTACTCATTAATCAGAAAGCTTTCACATATAAACACATTTCTGAATAAGACATTTTCAAAATATGATATTGATGCAAATTTATCAATTGACTATTGGGCGACACCTAAAGAGTTTTTGTTACAAGGTTTTGGAGATTGTGAAGATTATGTTATTGCAAAATATTTTACACTACTTGAACTAAATATTCCAAAAGAAAAGTTATATTTTGCTGTTGTAAAAGTAAAAGGTCAAAAAACTAATCATATGGTACTTTTATATCTTGAAAATAAAAACTCAACAGCTCTTGTTTTAGATAATTTAAGTTTTAGAATACTGCCATTTCCTAAAAGAAAAAACCTAAGTCCAATATTTGCTTTTAATGAAATAGATGCTTATAAACTTACAAAACAAAAATTTACAAAAAAAGTCAAAATAGATTGGGGAAAAGAAGATAAATGGAACAATCTACTAACAAGAGTTTATAAACTTAATGAATAATCATCTTTTATATCAAATCCAATCATTGCATTCATAAGTGCAATTTTTTTAGCTTTTTGTAACATTTCTAAATTTATATCTTTTTGGATAAGTTCATTTTTATTTATAAGTCTAGCTCTTGTTGTTCCACTTAAAAGATAAGATTTTGAAGTAATCCAAGTACCTTCATATAAAATTGCAATATTTGCAATACTTGTATCTGTTACAATATTATTCTTTATAATAATGATTTCATCATTATTTTGTCTTTGTTCAAAAAGAGTGTTTAAACTTTCTCTATCTAGAAATTTTTTATTATAAGAAATTTCATCATTATATATTATTTTAAAACTCTTAATATCTCTTTTTTTATATTCATCGTATTGAACATCTAAAATACCACTATCATCATAAGTCACTTTACATTTTAAAAGTTTAGATGAAGGAGGATAAATATATTCATTTAAGTTTATATTTAAACCTATTGTATTTGCTATTCTTTTACAGTGATAATCTAAGTTAAAAACTTCAAAATCATCACATTTTATTGTTTCAAAATATTTATTATTTTCCACTATTACTCTTTATAATTTTTATATAAAGAATAATATCAAATTTATCAATCTTTTTTACTCTTTTTTACTTTTGGAGCGAAAACTTTTGCTACTTCTTTTGCATATTGTAACTCTGAGGTAATACCTACACAAGAACAATTTATTTCAGAAAGTATATATTTATCACTTCCATCTTTATTATAATCCATAATATAATCCATTGTCCATAATAATGGATAATTTTTGCCATTTAGATATGGTTTTATATCTTTTAAACCATTTATTGTTAAATCAATTACATCTTTCCATTTTGGATCACTTGGTGATTCATATTTATATTTTGCACCAGAAAATAAAGTAGCAGAAAATTCACCCTCTTGTGGTTTTTTATGAACTACTGAAATTGCCTTATCATTTACTAATAAAACTCTAATTTCACCCTCACTTATTCTTTCTAAATATCTACAACCTACAAAGCCTGTTTTTCCATGAAAATATGCAGCATATTCTGATGTTGTTTCTTCAAATTTTGCTTCAAAATTATGTAAAAATTCATTTATATCATCATAATAGTATTTTTTATTATTTACAGCCTCGACTGAAAAAATAGAGCCATCATCTTTTTTTGAAACCAAATAAACACCCTCACCTGTTGATCCATAATTTGTTTTTAAAACTCTAATTCCGTGTTTATCTAAATCAGCTGGAAATTTTCTAGCAAACTCTGTAAAAGTATGATAAAAGAAAGTTTCATCATCACCTAAAGATGTTCCTTTTAACTTTGCTAAGATATCCTTAAAATCTAAATTTATCATAACATCAGGATGTGTATGAATATCAATTCCAGAATTACCCAAAGCTTTTAAAAATTGAAAATATTCATCTGCTTCTTTTAAATTACCAGGATTAATTCTACTAATTACTGAAATAGCTTTTTCTTTTAAATAATCTAATAATTCATATTTTCTATTTGGTCTATAAAAGACAATCTCTGTTTTATATGTTGAAACTTCTTCAATTGCTTCTAAAATTGGTTTAGTATCGGGTCTAAATCCATCAAAACCTTTATCACTACCTTTTGCATATTCAATTATAAAAATAGTATTTCTAGCGTTCATATTACATCCTATATTTAATATATTGGTGTAATATTAAAATTAAAAAATTACAATTGGGTTACTTTTGATTTAATAGTTAAAAAGGTAGATAAATTTTATCAAGGAGTTCTTGATATTCTAAAAGTGCATTTGAATCACAGGTAATTCCACCACCACTTTTATAGTAAGTATTTTTATATAAATCTTCTTCAATGAATCTAATCATTACAGAAGAATCAAGGTTGTTTCCATCATACACACCAAATATTCCTGTATAAAAATCTCTATTATAATCTTCAATACTTTCTAAGATCTCAATAGTTTTTTTCTTTGGCGTTCCTGTAATTGAACCAGCTGGTAATAAAGAAGTTAAAATATTTCCTATTTTTTCATTCCAATTATCTTCTAAATTTCCTGTTATTTTTGAGCTTACTTGTAAGAGTTCTTTATTTCCTGCATTAATTTTATCAATATATCTAAACTTTTCTACTCTAACTTTTGAAGTTACTATTGATAAATCATTTCTTAATAAATCAACAACCATTGTATGCTCAGCCATTTCTTTTTTATTAGCTAATATCTCTTCTTTTGCATTAGGTATTGAAGCATCAATTGTTCCTTTCATTGGATGAGTTGAGATTTTATTTTTTTCTATTTTGATAAATCGTTCAGGTGAAAAACATACAAAATTGTCATTTTTATTTTGAAATCTTAGTTTAAACTTTGCATTTGTATGTTTATAAATATCATCAAGATTATGTGATGTTTGTATTTTTGTTTTTGAAGTTAAATTACAAAGGTAGGTATTCCCATTTTTTATTTCTTCTTGTAAAATATCAAATTTATTTTTGTATTCTTTAAAACTTATAGGGAATTTCTCTAATTTGATTTTAGTTTCAGTTTTTGAATTCTCTTTTGAATTAATTTTATACTTGATAGTATTAGGAAGTTCGTGAAGTTTTTTAATATAAAATTTACTTAAATCATATGAGATAACAAATAAAAATGGCTCTTTTATAGAACCATATTTATTTAATTTTTCTCTTATTATCTCTTTATTCAAACTTAAGCTAATATAAGTTTTTTTAAAACTGCTGCTCTAATAGCAACCCCATTTGTAACTTGTTGTAAAACTTTACATCTTGGATCTTTTAACATTTCATCTGTAATATCAATATTTCTATTTACAGGACCTGGATGTAGAAGTAAAATATTTTTATCCCCCATTAACTCTTTTGTAATACAATAATCTTTTGCGTATTCATTTAATGATTCAAAATAAGTTAAATTATGTCTTTCTAATTGACTTCTTAAACTCATAATAATATCTACTTCATCAACTATCTCAGCAACAGTATTATATTGTTTAAAATCATTACTTTCATATTTAA
The DNA here is from genome assembly GCF_003667345.1 of Poseidonibacter antarcticus. Lineage (NCBI taxonomy): Bacteria > Pseudomonadati > Campylobacterota > Epsilonproteobacteria > Campylobacterales > Arcobacteraceae > Poseidonibacter > Poseidonibacter antarcticus. Next base: position 156,180 of record NZ_RCWF01000003.1, on the reverse strand, counting down.
AACAATCAGGTGCAACTAAACTTACATCTATTCCAAATCTTGGGAGTAATCTTCTATTTGATCCTGCAACTCTTGAATTTCTAACATCTCCAACAATTGCAATTCTTTTACCTTCAAGTTCTCCTTCATAATGTTCATACATTGTGAATAAATCTAAAAGAGCTTGAGTTGGATGAGAGTGTCTTCCATCACCTGCATTTATTATAGGGCAATCAACATATCCAACTAAAGATTCTGGTAATCCACATTCACTATGTCTTATAATAATAGCATCTGGGTTCATAGCATTTATATTTGCTACTGTATCAAAAATAGTTTCTCCTTTAGAAGTTGATGATGTCCCAACATCCAAAGATACTACCTCAGCACCTAATCTTTTAGCTGCAATTTCAAATGAACTTCTAGTTCTTGTTGAGTTTTCAAAAAACAAAGTTACTATTATTTTGCCTTTTAAAATATCATTTGGTTCAAATTTTAAAAATTCTCTTGCGTTATCAAAAAGTGATAAAATTTCATCTTTTGTGAAATCTGAAGTTCTAATTAAATGCTGCATTTTATTCCTTAATTTTAATTTGAATTGTATCAAAAAGCTCTTTAAAAATTAGAAGAATTATGTATAATGAATAACTTTATATTAGGAAAAAATTATATGAAACTACACTTACTTTTACTATTTGTTATTACACTTCTTTTTACAGCTTGTTCTATTAAACCTCTTGAACCTATTAAGTTTGAAACTGTAAACAAAGAAATATCATTTGTAAATGAAATCAAACCCATACTAGATAAGAGATGCGTTTCTTGTCACTCTTGTTACAACTCTCCTTGTCAATTAAAACTTTCATCTTTTGAAGGTTTACAAAGAGGTGGTTCAAAAGAAGATATTTATGCAAATAGATTAAGTGCAGCAAATCCTACAAGATTATTTACAGATGCAATAAACGAAAAACAATGGAGAGAAAAAGGTTTCTTTTCTGTTACAAATGATTTAAAGGATTCAAAAGAATCAATTATGATGCAATATCTTTTCCAAAAAGATAAGAATCCTTTAAATATTGGTGAATATTCGCCTGAAACTGATGAAGTAACTTGTTCAAAAGATAAAGATGAATTAGCAGAATTTTTTGATGATAATCCACATAAAGGAATGCCTTATGGTTTTCCTGCACTAGAAAAAAAAGAGTATAATCTTCTTATGACTTGGTTAAAACAAGGATATAAAGATGACACTCCTAAAAATATTATTCCAAAAGATGAACAAATACAAATATCAAAATTTGAAGAGTTTTTTAATAATAAAGATATAAAACATAAAGTAAGTGCTAGATATATTTATGAGCATCTATTTTTAGCACATATATCTTTTGATGATAAAAGTAAAAACTTCTATGAATTAGTTCGTTCAAAAACTCCAAGTGGAAAAGATGTACAGATTATTGCTACAAAATTCCCATATGACAATATAGAAGGTGAATTTTTTTATAGATTTAGAAAGATAGAATCTACAATTGTTCATAAAACACATATGGTTTATAAGCTCAATAATAAAAAACTATCAAGATATAAAGAGTTATTTATAAATAAAAAATGGGATGTAAAACCATATCTTGCAAGTTATAATTCTAATATAACTGCAAATGCTTTAGAAGTTTTTGAGCAAATTCCTGCAAAAAGTAGATATGAGTTTTTACTTGATGATGTTCATTATATTATTATGAATTTTATTAGAGGTCCTGTTTGTAAAGGACAAATTGCACTAAATGTAATACAAGATCATTTTTGGGTTATGTTCTTAGACCCTAAATATGATGTATCATTACAAGATAGATTTTATTTACACGATAATATCAAAAATTTATTTATCCCTAATCAATATGGAGAAAACCCAAGTATTTTAAAAACAACATCTATTTTAGATAATTATGAATTAGCTAAAAAGTATGAAATTAATAAATCTAAGATATATAAACAGTATTATCCAAATGGATTAGATATAAACTCTATTTGGAAAGGTAATAAAAAAGATACAGATAATAAAAATGATTCTATACTTACAGTATATAGACACTTTGATTCAGCATCTGTACTTAAAGGTGCATTAGGAAATATTCCTAAAACTTTATGGGTAATTGATTATCCATTATTAGAAAGAATTTATTATTCACTAGTAGCAGGATTTAATGTATTTGGAAATACAGCTCATCAATTAATGGTTAGAACGCATATGGATAGACTTAGAATTGAAGGTGAAAGTAACTTCTTGGAATATTTACCAAAAGAATCAAGAAAAAAATATTTTAATTCTTGGTATGAAGGTTGGTTAGCATCACAATTAAGTGTTTATGTACCATCATCAATGCAAAGTCCTATAAAATATACTACAAGTGATTATAAAGAAGAATTTGTAAAAGATATATTTGATTACTTAGATATTAAAAAAGATTCTATAAACTTTATTGAAGAAAATTATAAAAATTCTGAGATTAAAAAAGTATATAATTCAAAAGAAGAAATAGAAGAGACTTTTAAATCATTAACTACTCCTAATTCATCAGAGATAATAAAAGCTTTTACAGATTCCAAAGCTAATCTTGCACACATTAGAATTAAAATGAATAATCAAGAAAATTTAGTTTATTCTATGATAATTAATAGATGGCATAAAAATGTTGCTTTATTATTTGATGAAGAATCAAGGCTTGATTCTTCAAAAGATACAGTAAATTATATAAAAGGATTTGTAGGTTCTTATCCAAATATGTATGTAGAAGTAAAACAAGATGATTTAAGTGAATTTTTTAATCTTATAAAGAATTATCAAGATACGCCAAGTGATAATAAAAAGATTTTAAAGTATGTAATAAATAGAGCTAATCCAAAGTTTTGGGTTAGTTTTGATTGGTTTAATAGTGAATTTAAAAAGCAAGATAGTTTAAATTATGGTCTAATGGATTTAAATAGATATTTAAGCAAAGCAATTAATAATTAATGTATTAATAAATCGTTTAAATATTTTTGATATAATCTATTTAAAAGTTAAAAATACGTATATAAAAATTAGGAAACAAAATGATTGAACAAATTGATAAAGAGTATGTATTACATACTTATGCAAGAAACTATGTTAATTTTAAAAGAGGTGTAAATGCAACACTTTTTGATGAAAATGATAAAGACTATATAGATTTCACAGCAGGAATTGCTGTTGTTAGTGTAGGACATGGTAATAAAAGAGTTGCAGATAAAATATATGAACAAGTATCAAATATTACTCATATTTCAAACCTTTATGCAATTGAACCACAAGCACTTTTAGCAAAAAGATTAAGTGAGTTATCAGATATGGATATTAGAACATTCTTTGCAAATAGTGGTGCTGAGGCAAATGAAGGAGCTATTAAAATAGCTAGAAAATATGGTGAAACACATTTTAAAGAGAAAAAATATAAAGTAATTACATTAACTAACTCTTTTCATGGGAGAACAATAACAACAGTAAAAGCAACTGGTCAAGATGCTATGCATACTCCAAACTTTTCTCCATATCCTGATGGTTTTTCTCATCTTAATAGTATTCAAGATATTTATACTTCAATTGATGATGAAACAGTTGCAGTTATGATTGAATTAGTTCAAGGAGAAGGTGGAGTTCAACCTTTTGATAAAAAAGAAATTCAAAAGTTAGCAAAATTTTTAAAAGAACAAGATGTATTATTAATCATTGATGAGGTTCAAACAGGTGTATACAGAACGGGTGAGTTCTTAGCTTCAAATCTTTATGAAATCAAACCAGATATTGTAACTTTAGCAAAAGGTTTAGGTGGTGGTGTTCCAATTGGTGCAATTATGACAACTCATAAAGACATATTCTCTCCTGGTGATCACGGTTCTACTTTTGGTGGAAACTATTTAGTAACAGCAGCTGCACTTGAAGTTTTAGATATTTTAGAAGAAATAAAAGATGATGGAAGTTTAGATGCAACTATTATCTATTTTAATTCAAAATTAAATGCAATTTATGAAAATAATAAAGACCTTTTTACAGCAAATGTTGGATTAGGATTAATGAGAGGTCTTAGAGTAAAAGATGCCCAAACATTAGCCCTTATTATTAAAACTGCTTTTGAGTATGGAGTGTTAGTATTAAAAGCTGGACAAAATACACTAAGATTCCTTCCTGCATTAACAATTTCAAAAGAAGAAATGAATGAAGGTTTTAAAAGGTTAGAAAATGCACTTAATAAAATCAAGCAAGGTTAAACTACTATTATGTAGTTTAATCTTCACAAACCTTTTTGCTTCAGATATTCTAAATGATAATTCAATATTATCAGAACCTAGAAAGAAGACATTTGATTTATCAAAAGAACAAATAAAAGAAGACAGTTCCAAATTAAAAAAAGATTGGATAAACCCAATCACATATAAATATACAAAAAATTTAGGTGAAGATTACAAAACATCAAAATCTGTAATTTCTATAGATCAACCAATTTTCCAAAGTGGTGGAATTTATCAAGCTATAAAATATGCCCAATCAACATATAACTATGCATCATTAGAAATTCAACAAGAACAAAAAGAATTAATCAAAAAAGCTGTAAATCTTTTATTTAATATTGAAAAAACTAAACTTAATATAAAAAAAGCAAAATATACTCTAGAAAATGCAAAAATTGATGTTGAAAGAAAAAAAGAACAAGTACTAAATGGATTTCTAGATGCATCATTTTTAGATGATGCTCTTTTAACACTAAATAGTACAAAAAATTCTTTAGTTGATTTAAAATATTCAAAACAAGAATTAATTAATAATTTTAATGCTATTTCATCAAAAGAATATACTACTTTTAAACTACCAACATTTAAGCTATTTTCAAAAGAAGAATATCTTGAAAATAATATAGAAATAAAAAAAGCAAAAGCAGATATCACAAAAAAAGGTAATTTTGCTTATATGACAAAAGCCAAGTATTTACCAAGTGTAAATGCTTATTATACTTATTCTAAATATCATGATACAGATGATAATACAAGCTTAGATAAGGAAAATAATCAAACATTTGGATTAACTGTATCTGTACCATTTGATACAAGAACTTTTAATGATATTGAAAGTAAAAAAATTGATTATCTAAAATCTAAATTAGATTTACAAAATACACTTACAGATGAAAAAATATTTTTCAAAACTAGTATAGATAAAATCAATATGATTAATGAAAGATTACAAATTACAAGAGATGATTTAGAAGTTTATGATTCAATCTTAAAAATTATAAATGAAGAAAAAGAAGCTCAACTAAAAACACAAAGTGATTTAGAAACACTACAAAACTCTCAAAAAATAAAATCAATAGATTTGAAAACTTACGAGATTGATAGACAATTAACTTTACTAGATATGTATGTAAAACTTAAATAAAAGTTTTACATACAATATTACTATTTAGATTTTTTCTCTTTAAAATTTAAATAATATTCAATTTCTGAAGCAGTTAATATTTTAATAGTATTAGTACTTCCAGGCATTCCAACAGGATAACCTACAGTTGCTACATAAGGTCCTTCTTTTTCTAATAAACCTTTTTCATCTAATAACACTAACATTTTTTGAAACATTTTTGAAGCTTGCGCTTCTTTAATTGTACCAACAGGATGAACACCCCAAATTGCTGTAAGAGAATTTAATATTTTTTTCTTATGTGTAAATGCGAAGATTGGTGTTTTTGGTCTATATCTTGACATTTTAATAGCTGACTTCCCTGAACTTGTAAGTGCTAAAATACCTTTAGCATTTAAATCATCTGCTAATTTTGTAACAGTTGCTTGAATAACATCAAATTTATCCAAATATGGAAATTTATCTTGTTTATTATAATTATAAATATCTTCAGTTCTTGAAATAATATTACTCATAGTATCAACAACATTTATTGGGTCTTCCCCTACTGCACTTTCTTCAGAAAGCATTACAACATCAGTTCCATCTAATACAGCATTAGCAACATCTGATATTTCAGCTCTTGTAGCTCTCTCATTTTCAGTCATTGATAAAAGCATTTGAGTTGCTGTAATTACAGGCATACCTACAGTATTTGCTTTTTTAATAAGCATTTTTTGGATTGTTGGAACATCATAATAAGGAACTTCAATACCTAAATCTCCCCTTGCAACCATCAATCCATCACTAGCTTCTATAATTTCATCAATATTTTCAACTGCATCAAATTTTTCAATTTTAGCAATTAATTTTCCTTTATATCCATTTAAAAGTTTTCTAGCTCTTTGCATATCACTTCCATTTTGTACAAATGAAATAGCAAAATAATCTACATGGTTTTCAACACCCCACGCAATATCTTTCTCATCTTTTTTTGTAATTACATTAATATCAATTACTGTATTTGGGAAGTTTACACCTTTTCTAGAACTTAGTATTCCATGATTTTCTATTTTAGCTTTTACTTCACCTTCAACTTGAATAACTTTTGCTCTAATAGTTCCATCATAAAGATATATATATTCATCAATTTTTACTTTTTTTAAAATATCTGGATAATTTATTGATACAACATACTCTTTATCAGCTTTTTTATATCCTACAATCTCATCTTTTTGAAAAGTAACAATATCACCTCTTAATAGTTCAAAAGGTTCTTTTAAATCACCAACTCTTACTTTTGGTCCTGAGATATCTTGTAATATACCTACAGTTGTATTTAAATTCTTCATTGCAGTTCTAATATTATTTAAAGTATTTAAGTGATATTCGTGACTTCCATGTGAAAAGTTTAGTCTAAACATGTTTGCACCTGCTTTAATTAATCCTTCAATTATTTCAAGGCTATGGCTTGCTGGGCCTAAAGTTGCTAATATTTTTGTTCTTTTATCCATATACAATTCCTTAATTAATTTATCATTATTATAACACAAATTTATTACATATTAATTACTAAATTGTATAACAAATATTTCACAATGATATGGTAAAATACCCCAATATTCATATTAAGGATAATTAAATGAAAATAAAATTAATGATATCTTCAATTGTTGCAGCAGCTATGATTAGTGGTTGTGCCACAAAAACAGGAAATCAAACAATAGATAATAATCAAAGTGCAATTATAGGTACAACATTAGGAGCACTTGCAGGAATTGCTCTAGGAAATAATATAGGTGGTGGAAGTAAAAGTAGAAATAAAGTAATTGGCGCAGTAGCAGGTGCTGCTATTGGTGGAGCTATTGGTTATAATTTAGACCAACAAGCAAAAGAAGTTGCTAACAGTTTAGATACAAATGTTAATAATAATCCAAATGCAGCATTAGACCCAAATCAAGACTTAATTGTATCAAATACAGATAATTACGTAAAAATTATGTTTAGAGATGCCATGATGTTTGAAACAAATTCAGCAACACCAACTATGAGTGCAAATTCTAAAATTTTAAAAGTAACAAGTGTACTTGAAAAATATCCAAATACCTTAGTTCAAGTAACGGGGCATACAGATAGTAGAGGTACTCATTCTTATAATAAAACATTATCAGAACAAAGAGCTTCAAATGTTGGTAATATTATTTATAATTCAGGTGTACAAAATCAAATTTTCTCAAAAGGTTGTTCTTTTGATAAACCTATAGCTCCTAATAATAATGCTACTAATATGGCCCTAAATAGAAGAGTTGAAGTTTATTTATATCCAAATCAAGAATCAGTAATTGATACGTGTAAATAAAAAGAGAAATCTTTTTATTTACACCCTCGCTTTCTTTATCTACTCAATCAAATTTTGCTATAATTAACAATGATAAAATTTAGTGAATACTTTAATGAATGGCTGTATGGAAATGATGGCTATTATGCTACATATAAACAAATAGGGAAAGATGGTGATTTTTTTACATCTGTTTCTACTTCATCATTTTTTGGTGGAGCAATTGCAAAAAAAATTATACAAACAATAGAAAGTGGATTTTTACCCAAAAATACTACAATATTAGAAATTGGTGCGCATCATGGATATTTGTTAGCTGATGTAATTCAATTTATTTATACTCTTAAACCTGAACTTCTTGATACTTTAAATTTCAGTATTGTAGAAAGATTTCCTAAGCTTCAAGAAAAACAAAAAGAATATATAAAAGAATCATTTGGTGATATAATCAAATTAAAACATTATGATCATTTAAGTGAAGTTAAACTTGACAATGCTTTTGTATTAGCAAATGAAATATTTGATGCGTTTTCATGTGAATTAGTTTATACAAATGATAAAAATATTTTACAACAAGCCTTTGTAGAAAATCACAAAATCAAGTTTATTGATTGTGTTGATGAAAAAATAATAAATCATTGTAAAAAATATCAAATTACAAAAGGTGAAATGGGAATTGGATATGAAGAGTTTATTAATACACTTTGTAAAAATATAAAAAGTTTTGAATTTTTAACTTTTGATTATGGAGATAGATACCCAAGAAATGACTTTTCTACAAGAGTTTATGAAAAGCATGAGGTATATCCAATATTTGAAGAAGATTTAGACCTAAAAAAATTATATAAAAAATCTGATATAACATATGATGTGCATTTTAATCATTTACGTGATTGTTTCAAAAATAACAATATAGATAATATTGTTTTTAATACTCAATTAAAAGCTTTAGTAGAATTTGGAATCATTGAATTGCTAGAAATTTTAAAAGCAAATGTAAACGAGTCAAGCTATCTTAGACAAACACAAAAAGTTAAAACATTACTAGAACCAACTGGTATGGGAGATAGATTTAAAATTTTAAATGTAAAACGGAGTTAATATGAGAATTTTACTATTAGAAGATGATGTAATGCTAAATAGATCAATTACTCAATATCTTCAATCAACAAATCATGAAGTAAGAACTGTACGAGATGGAAGAAATTGTCTTAGAATTCTAGAAGAAGAAAATCAATTTGAACTATTAATATTAGATATTAATGTACCTGATATAAATGGATTTGAAGTATTAGAAACATTACATGGAAGAAGTATTCTTGTTCCAACTATTTTTATATCTGCACTTATAGATATTGAAGAAATCTCAAGAGCATTTGAACTTGGATGTTATGATTATTTGAAAAAACCCTTTCATCTTAAAGAGCTTACTTTACGTATAAATAAAATTACACAGTCACAAATTGTTCCAAAACAAAATAAAAAACTTTCTTCTAAATATAGTTTCAACTCAAATACTTTAACTCTTTTGTATAATAATATGGCACAAACTCTTACAAAAAGACAAATACAAATTATTCAACTTCTTGCAAGATATAGAAATTCAACTGTTAATTATGATATGTTTAGAGAGTTTGTATGGCAAGATAATGATATTGATAATGCAACAATTAGAGCAGAAGTTAATAGACTAAAAAAAGTATTACATGAAGATTTTATTATAAATATAAGAGGTCTTGGATACATGATTGAATATGAAAAAGAATAATAAAGGTATTAAATGCAATTAATAATAAATGGTGAAAATAAAAGTTTTGATGATACTTTTTCACTACAACAAATAATGATAAACTTAGAAATTGGAGATAAAGTAATGGCAGCTGCTGTTAATATGGAAATAGTAAAAAAAGATACTTGGAATGATTTTATTCCAAAAAATGACGACAAAATTGAATTACTTCAATTCGTTGGTGGTGGTTGAGAATAAATTTTTATGAGTAAACATAAAGGCGATGAAGCAGAAAAAAGAGCTATATCTTATTTAGAAGATTTAGGCTACAAAATAATTGAACATAATTTTTATGCTAAAAAATTAGGTGAAATAGATATTATTGCAGTAAAGAATAATATCTATCACTTTTGTGAAGTTAAATCAGGAAATGACTATGAAAGTGCTATTAATAATATAACACCTTCAAAATTATCTAAAATAAAAAGAAGCCTTAACTACTATTTACAAATTAAAAAACTAAATGTTGCTTATTGTATTGATGCCATAATAGTTACACCTACTAATATTGATTTACTTGAAAATATTACACTTTAATTTTTTTGCCTTCTTTCATAAGTCTTTTCAAGAATAAGCATTAACTCTTTTTTATTAGTATCACTATTTTTTTTAGCAAGTTTTAAAATTTCTTTTTTGTCATCAAAAATTTCTTCTGCATTATCTTGATTTTTAAAATCACTTCTATTTGCATGAGATCTTTGCGCAATTAATTCAGAAAAAAGATATAACTTTGTAAATAAAGACATTCTCCAATTCAAATTTGTAATAGGACCATAAACAGTTTGTTCTTTTACTCCAAAGCCTTTTGTTTTTTTGCTTATTAATTCTGTTCCAATTAATGATGCAGTCCCAGCAGAAATTGCACCTATTCCAGAACCTAATAAAGTACCAAGGCCCATACTTCCAAATAAATCAACACCAAATCCAATAGAACCACCTGAAACAGCACCCAAAGAAGTTGCAATTGCAATTAATGTAGATTTAGGAAGACCAAAGATTTTAGTAAAATTCTCTGAATCTATTTCTATTCTTTTTAGCTTTTGAATATCACTATTTAAATTATAAAAACCCCACTCTTTTGCAATAATATTATAAAATTTATCTTCTTGTTTTTTTATATCTTTAAAAAAATCATTTTTATGATTTTGAGAATTCTTTGTATATGTAAACTCTTTTTTATATGTAATTATTTTATAAAAACTATCTACTAATTCTTCAAAAGTAAATTTTATTCTTCTTTGAAAGTCTTTATTTAAAATTAAAATAGAATGACTTAGTTGTTCTTTAATTTTACTATCTTCTATTTTTAATTTCATTGATTCTAATAATCTTATCTTATCTTTAAAAGAAGAATTTAATACATTATAATCTAAAGAATCAATAAAATATAGCTTTGTAATACTTTCCCAAGTATGTTTATTATCTTCTTCTCCTATTTGATTAAAAATAGCAAAAGAAGGAAGATTTGTCTTTGTAATAATATCTATTTGGCTTTGATATTCACTTCTATATGATTCAGAACTATTTATTAAATAAAGAATAATAGGCTTTTGTCTTAGGATTTTATAGATTTCAATATCTTTCTTATACTCTTCATTATTTTCATATTTTTTTATAAAAGCTTCTAATAAAGAGTCAAAATCAGTATATTTATCTTTATTTTCATCATTAAAATCTAATAATTCTTCATAATTATCAAAGCCAGGAGTATCATATAATTCATAGATTATTTCATCATCAATTTTTAAAGGAAAACATTTTGAAATAGTTGTTTCTCCTGATTTACTTGATATTTTAATATTATCATCATAGGCAAGAGTTGAAACTAAACTACTCTTTCCTTTATTTGGATCACCTATAATTGCTATTTTTAAATTATTATTCATTTGGAAGCTCAATATTTATCTCTTTTTCTTTTAAAAATCTTTTCCACTCTAATATATTTGAATCTTCAAAAACTTCTGATCCATTATCATCTACAAAACATAAATATAAAGAACAATGGCTTAATTTTCTCATCATATTTATAGCTATCATTTTAGGTGAACTTTGGACATTTATTATAATTAAAACATTAGAAGTAAAATCTTTAAAATTCATATTTCTATGATAACTTTCAATATCAATATTTAGATATCTTTCATCATTTTTTATTGCATTTATTGCATTTTCATTTAATGAATAAAGTAAAATTTTTGAATACTTAGATTCCATTTGTTCCTTTGTATTTTTTATATCAATACTACCATTTTTTCTTTTCAAAGAAGAGTTGTAAATTTCTTCTTTTTCATAATCTGTAGTTGTGATTTTTGGCTTAAGATATTCTAATATTCTTTTTGATTTACTATTATATAAAAAAGAATTTTTTAGTGCCTTTTGTGAAAAATAAAAAGCAAGAATCAAACTTATTGTTCGAGGTATTAAAATCCAAAAAACAAGCAAACTAATAAGAAACCATAACCAAATAGAATTACTACTGGCATTTTTAGATGATTCAATTATTAATTCATGACTAGGAATAAGACCTGGAAAAATCATTTTTATTGGATAGGAAAAAAAATCTATTATAGAAGTAAAGAAATTATTACTAAGCCATGTAGTTGCAAAATAAAATTTATAACTTTCAATTGCTGTTAAAAACAATAATATAACTATAGATAAAACTGAAAAAATAATAGATATACCTTGTAAATAAAAGCAAGAAACTTTTTTTATTCCTTCTTTTACAATTTCATCTTGTATTTTTTCTGTAATAAAACTAAAACATGAATTTGAACTTCTTTTATATAGAATACCTACAAGTGAAATAGTCATTAATCCAAAAGGTATGATAATAATCACTAATATAAAAAATAAAATATTGATTTGATTAGTACTTTTATCTACATATCCTAAAGACAAAATTAATGACAAAATAATAGGTATAAAAAAATAAATATACTTGAATATTTCCTGATTTTTATTTTTATTTAAATCATCTGAAATTTTTATTAATTTCTTATAATCATCTTTTTCTTTGTTATACTTACTTTTGGATAAATCAATTAAGTCTAAATCACTTAAGTTTTTTCTTCTTCGTATATATACACTTAAGTTCATTTCTTTCCTTTTAAATGTTAAAACACATATTATATATATTATTTTAACATTTAATACTTAATTAATTTAAGAAACATAACTTTTAAATTTTTTTGCTCCTAAAAGTAATACTACTCCAAATAAAACTATTACAGCTGTTAAGTATAATGCATAGTCATAGTTTCCAGTCCATTGAGTTAAACTTACTGCATAAAGAGGGGCTGTTACTTGCCCTATTCCATAAGCAGTTGTTAAAGCGCCCATTAACATAACTGGATTTTTCCCTGCAAGTTTTCCACCAAGATTCATAAACAATGCTACAAGTCCTGTAAATGTTCCTCCATATAATATTCCACAAAAAAGATTTAAGTACATATTTGTAGTCATAGTAGGTATTAAGATACCAACAATTTGAATAGACATTGCAATAATAATTACATTAACACTTCCATATTTATGTGCTAATTTCATCCAAATAATAGCAGCAGGAATTCCTGCAAGTCCTACAAGAAGCCAAGATAATCCAGCAACTGTTTCTAATCCTGGAATTGATTTTAAAATTGTAGGAAGAAAAGTACCTTGAATTACAAAACCAACACCTTCTGTAAAATATGCAGCGATTAAAATTACAACAAAAGGTGAAAATAAAGATTTGTTTATTGGATGTTTTTCATTATGTGCATTAATTTTTTTATCAAAAGATAATATATATAAAGGATAAAATGTCACAAGTGTACCAATAATCGTAAGAACAATCCATGAAGTTTGCCATGAAGAAATAGATAATACATATCTACTTATAATATCAGATAAGGCTAAAGCACCCCCAATTCCTGAAAAATATATTCCCATTGCTTTTGTTTTATCATTATAATTTAGTTTTGTCATAACAATAGCAGCACCAACGACTAATGCCATTGCAGCACCAAACCCAGCAATAATTCTACCAATTATCCATAATATTTCATTAGTTGTAATACCCATAATTAAAGTTGTCAAAATACAAAGGACTATTCCTATACGAAAATATTTAACTTTAGTATTTATATCTTTTATGAAAATTGCAAAAATTGATCCACCCAAATAACCAACATAATTTAAAGATGCCAATACTCCTGAAAAAGTTAAAGATAAAGTCTCATCTCCTAACATTGAAGGTAAAAGAGACGTATAAGAGAATCTTGCCACTCCAACACCAATAAAAAGCCCTATAATTCCTGCTAATAAAATATTAAAATTTTTATTTCTATCTAATAAATTTAAACTATTCATCTCTACCCTTTTTTATACTTATTTGTATATCATTTTGATAAGCTTTTGGTGTTAAAGCAAAAACTTTTTTAAAAACATTTGTTAAATGACTTTGATCATAAAAACCAACGTCAACAGCAGCTTGGGAAATATCAACACCATCGCTAATTAATTTTTTTGCTCTATGAACTCTTTTATTAACTATATACGCATTTGCCGATAAGCCAAAATCTTGATTACAAATTCTAATAATATGATAAGGACTTACATTTAATTTTTTTGCAATTTTTGACAAAGTTAATTTTGAAGATATATTTTCTTCAATATATTCTTTAAACTCTTTTGCAATTTTAGTAGTTTCATCAATTTTTAAAAATATCTTTTCTTCAATATATTTATTAAAGATATTTTTAAAAAAATTAAATACCTTTAACTCTTTTTCTATAACATCATTGTTATCTCGTAAAATATTAAATAATTCAAAAAATTCTTGATTTATATTCAAATCTTCTATTATATTAGGTAATGCAATTATGTCTTTTGAATTAAATATTTGATTTTGTAAGGTTTTATACCAATTTCTATCTATATAAATTACATAATAATCTTCATTTTTTTTATCACAAATAGAATAATGTACTTCATTTGGATTAATTACGATTAACTTATTTTTCTTTAAAATTAACTCTTTTTCATTTACAATATATTTTGCACTACCTTTTTTTAAAGCTAAAATACATATCATATTGTGATAATGTTTTTGTGAACATTCATAAAAAGTTGTACTATATTTTAATTCTATAAAAGGAAGTTCTTTTATTTTAAAAATTCTATTATTATTTTTCATCATTTGAGTATCTTACATAAATTAATATTTAAAAGTCTTGGAAAATATTGCTATTAGCATTATATAAAGAGAAAGAAAGATTTTAATCAAACTTTCACCTTTTATTTTGGATTATATATAAAAATTAGTGAAAAGAGTATAACTACTATTAATAGCATTAAACTAGCATAATAATTACTTTTAAATTATTCAACTTTTATTTAGTAATCTTTCGTTACCATTGCTAAACACTTATGGAGAACTTTTTGTATTCAAAAGAACTATCATCTATTAAAAAATCAAACCGTTTTAGAACTCGTGAAGTATTTGCTAAATCAATAATTGACTTAGCTTCAAATGACTATTTAGGATTATCTACAAATAAAGATATTTTTAAAAAAGCATATGAAAGAGTCCTTGAAGAACAATATACAAGTCCCAAAGCATCAATGTTAGTAAATGGTTATAATCAAATTCATAAAGATTTTGAAGATGCCTTATGTAAAGCTAATAACTTTGAAGCTGCAGTAACAGTTGGTTCTGGTTTTCTTGCTAATATTTCAATGATTGAAGCATTATGTAGAAAAAATGATACTTTATTTATTGATGAAGAATATCACGCTAGTGGAATACTTGCAACAAAACTTTTAAAACCTGAACAAGTTATTGTGTTTAATCATAATGATTATAATGATTTAGAAAATAAAATCCTAGAAAATAAAAGAACTGGAAGAAATATAGTAGCAATTGAAGGTGTTTATTCGATGGGTGGAGATTTGGCACCTAAAGAATTCTTTGATATTACTCAAAAATATAAAGCATTACTAATAGTAGATGAAGCTCATAGTAGCGGAGTTATTGGAGACAATTTACTTGGAATATTTGACTATTATAAAATAAAACCAACAAAATATCATATTAAGATGGGAACATTAGGAAAAGCCTATGGTTCTTACGGTGCGTATATTTTAGCATCTAACCAAATTGTAGACTTTTTAATAAATCGGGCTAAACCTATTATTTATTCAACGGCCCCATCATTGTTTGATATTGCACTTGGATTAGAATCTTTAAAGTTTATAAAAGAGAATAAGAAAGCCTTAAAAGAAAAGATAAATAAAAATTTAACTATCATAAGCAAATTATTAGATATAAAATCAAATAGTTTAATAATTCCTATAGATATAGGAGATAATAAAAGAGTAAAAGAAATACAAGCACTTTTACAAGAAAAATCTTATTTAGTTGGTGCAATTAGACAACCAACAGTTAAGAGTGCAATTATTAGACTTATTGCAAAAGTAGATATAAAAGAAGATGATTTAATAAAAGTATGTAAAATTTTGAAGGAATTAAAATGAAAATTATATTAATAAGTTTACTTACATTATCTGCAGTTTTTGCAGAAACTACTATAAATATGAAGAAATGTGAAGTATTAGAGATGTCACCATATACAAAACTATTTTCATGTCATAAAATTGACTATTTAGTTGAATATAAAATTGAAGTTGATTTAAGTGAAGCAGATAGTATCAATAAAATTACTATTATAACTCCTACATCTCAAAAAGTAATCAAAATAGGAAAATAAAATGATAATAAATGATTTAGTAAAAGGAAATAAGAAATTTAGAGAAGTTAGTTTTCCTAAATTTGAAGGTAATATTAAAGAATTAGTTGAAAATGGACAAAGACCTGATGTACTTTTTGTTGGTTGTAGCGATAGTAGAGTTACTCCTGATTTAATGCTTGATACAGAACCAGGTGATATGTTTATTTTAAGAAATGTTGGGAATTTTGTACCTCCATATACTCCTGATGAAGATTACCATGGTAGTTCAGCTGCTATTGAATATGCAGTTTCAGTATTAGGGGTTAAGCATATTATTATCTGTGGACATTCACATTGTGGTGCATGTAAAAGTTTATATCATGATGTTGGTGATTCACCTGATTTAATACACGTAAAAAAATGGCTAGAACTTGGGAAAAGAGCAAAAGAATATACTCTTTTAGCAATCCAAGATAAAAGTGATCAAGAAAAATTATATAGAGCAACAGAGCGAATTTCTGTAGTACATCAATTAGAAAATCTACTTACTTTTCCTGATGTTGAAAGAAAAATTAAAAATGGTGAATTACAAATCCATGGTTGGTATTATAGAATTGAAGATGGTACTATAGAATATTACGATGGTGAAGAATGTTCATTTATGCCACTAATAGAAGATATTAATGAAAAATAATGAAGTAAGAAAATTACCAAAAAAAACTATTATCATAATAATAGTTTTAATATTAGCAGGTTTCGCAGTATTTATGACACTTAAAACTTTAAAAGAAGAAAAAATTACTGAAATTTTAGTAACATTAGGTCATAAAGATATAAAAAATCTAGAGGTTATAAATAAATTAAAAGTTGAAGATAAAGAAACTAGATATAAAAGTAAAGTATATAAAGTTAGATTCTATGATAAAAATCTAAATAAAACGTGTATTGGATTTATCCATATGGATAGATATAATAAAAATAGTGAAGATCTTGATTGTAAATAGGAATAAAATGAGTATTATAGAAAAATTAGAAAACAACGAACGGCTAAGTTATGAAGATGCGATTAAACTCTATGATTTGGATTTATTTGTACTTGCAAAATATGCAAATAAAATTAGAGAACAAAAACATGGTAAAAAAACATATTTTAATATAAATAGACATATTAATCCAACAAATGTTTGTAAAGATGTATGTCAATTTTGTGCATATAGTGCAAGTAGAAAAAATCCATTACAATATACAATGACTCATGAAGAAATTCTTGAAGTTGTTAGAACTTCATTAAAAAATGACATTAAAGAAGTTCATATTGTATCAGCACATAATCCAAAGACAGGTTTACAATGGTATATGGATGTATTTAAAAAGATAAAAGAAAACTTTCCATCTATTCATGTAAAAGCATTAACAGCTGCTGAAATCCACTTTTTAAGTACTGAATATAATCTTTCTTATGATCAGTTAATCGCAATGATGATTGATCATGGAATTGATTCAATGCCAGGTGGCGGTGCTGAAATTTTTGATGAAAAAGTTCGTAAAAGAATATGTGGTGGAAAAGTTACTTCTGATCAATGGATACAAATTCATAGAACATGGCATAAAGCAGGAAAACAAAGTAATGCAACAATGCTTTTTGGACATATAGAAAGTAGAGATAATAGAATTGACCATATGATTAGATTAAGAGATTTACAAGATGAAACAGGTGGTTTTAATGCCTTTATTCCTCTTGTTTATCAAACTAAAAATAATTTCTTAAAAATTGATGCTCCTTTAACTGGTGTAGAAATTCTAAAAACTTATGCAATTGCTAGAATAGTTTTAGACAATATCCCTAATATAAAAGCTTATTGGGCTACATCAACTGTTAAATTAGCACTTATAGCTCAAGAATTTGGCTCAAATGATGTAGATGGTACTATTGAGAAAGAATCAATTCAAAGTGCGGCAGGAGCAACTAGTGCTAAAGGTGTTGCAGTAAAAGAATTTGTTGATTTAATTAAAAATACTGGTTTTATTCCAGTTGAGAGAGACTCTGTTTATAATGAACTAAAAACTTGGTAAAAGTTTTTAGTTTATCTTTTATTATTTAGATTGATTAAATACCAATTTAAATTCTATTTCTAAACCATTTATAGTTTTTATCATTCTTATTGGATACATTACATTTATAGAATAAAGTTCATTATTTAGCATTTCTATTGTTCTAAATAATTCAGTGGGAGTTTTTACTAACATATTAATAGAATAATAAAACTTTGTAATATCTTCATTTCTACTTGAATTAAATTTAATAATAGTATTTTCAGGAAATAATATTTTTAACTGTTCACTAACTCTACTTATAGGCATAAATTCATCTGTTATATATTTATCAGTATATGTTTTATAAACTACACCCTCTAAATTTAAAGCATTTGAAGCAATTATTTTGGCATCAAGCATATTCTTTTTATCTTTGTTTTTATCTTCTATTTCAATATCTACTTGATTATAAATATCTTTTAATGCAGGCTCAACAGATTTAATAAAACTATCATCATTTAATAATGTAGCATTAAACTCTAAAGAATCCTTAGTAAGTTTAAAATCTTTTAAGACAATATCATAAGGTATTCTATCAAAAATAGATTTTATTTGTTTTTCAATTCTATCATTTAGATTTACATGATCTGGTAAGTCAATGAATTTATTTAAAAGGGGTGTAGTTGATTCTTTTGTTTCATTTATATTATTAAATAATTTATAAATAGTAAGAAATGCTAATAAAAAAAATATTGCAATAAATATATTATTAAAATTAGTTTTTTTAGCTTTTTTTCTAGGTTTAATAAAACTCTTTTTCAAATGTTTATCTTTTGTTAATGCAAAAATTTCTTCATCAATATTAACAGGGTGATAATCAATAGCTAAAAGTAATTCATCACTTAATTGTGTAATCAATTCATTTGATAATTGTTTTAAAGCATATAAAATTACAATTTTTTCAATAAATACATCTTTTGATTCTTCATAAAAATCATCAAGTGTATCATGTATTATTTCATTTAATTCTAAATAATAAATTTCATCAAAAAGTTTCTGACCTGCAATATCATCTTCATAAAAATGAGTTTTCTTTATAGATTCAAAAGTAGGTAAATCAGCAGTTTTATTAAATACAATTGAACCATTATTACCTAAAATTAATATAAATGCTTTATTATTAAATAGAAAAATTAGTAATTGATTTTTACAAATATTTTGCTCTAGGTGTAAATTTAAAATATGAAAAGCTGAATATATATAATCCACACCAGTTTTTTCAAAGTAATTTTTAGTTTCAAATAAAGTCGTTTTTAAAACAGCAATATCAAATTCATTGTTAAATTCTGATATTTCACAATCTTTTAACTTAGAAGATATGGATTTAGGAACAAGTCTTGTTGTATCACTTATAAGAAGTGTTGAGATATATGTATTTGTTATCTCTTTTTGCGAAGCATTTAATTTATGAGCAATATCAAAAGAAAGAATATCATCATTAACTAAAAATACTGAATTATTTGCTTCAATAATTTGATTATTGCTTAATTTCTTGTAGTCAAGCTTTAATTGTGTATCATATTTAATAGCATTGATGTATAAAAATTCTTTATTAAACATATACTTCCTACTTTAAATTTTTTAAGACATTGCGTGAATCATCATTTTATTTCTGATAAACTCTTTAGCCTCTTCAAACTCTAAACCTTCAATACTATAAGGTTCTGATAAATAAAAATCTATTTTTCCAAAAGGTTTTGGTAAAACAAATTTATCCCAAGATTTAAATTGCCAATATTTACTTGGCTTCGAATTTAAAACAATTATTCTAGCATTGCTTTTTTGTGCAATTGCAATAATACCATTAGCAACTGAAAATCTAGGACCTCGTGGACCATCAGGAGTAAGTGCAACATCACAACCATTTCTTATTTCTTTAATTGTACTAATTAAAGCTTTAGCAGCACCTTTAGAAGATGAACCTCTAATTAATCCCGTACCTAAAAGAGAATATATTTTTGCAATTATTTCACCATCTTTATTATGACTAATCATTGCTTTTACATTTCCATTTGGTCTGAATTTAAAATAATTTGTAGGTTGGGCTAATAAATCTCCATGCCATGCAACAAATATGAAAGCTTCGTCATCTTTAATTATTGGATGATGAAATACTTTTTTATTTGTTGCATAAATGAACTTTACTAAAAAGTATAAGATGTAAGGTAAAATATTTATTTTAAAATATTTTTTCATTACTCTATAATTTCACCTTTTAATGAAGTCCTAGTATTAGATATAATTTTTACATTTACAAATTTACCAAGAAGTTCATCACTTCCTTTTGCAAATACTTGTAAATAATTATCTGTAAATCCACAAACTTCACCATTAGGTTTTAAGCTTTCAACTAATACATTTAAAGTTTCTCCAACATATGTTGGCATAATAGCCTCTAAATGTCTTTTATGAACTTCTATTAAATTAGTTAATCTAGAACTTCCAATTTCATCTGGAACTGCTTTATCTTCCATATTTAAAGCTTCTGTCCCAGGTCTTGGAGAATATTTAAAGTTAAAAATTTGATCAAATTTTATTTTATTTACAACATCTAAAGTATCTTCATAATCTTCATCACTCTCTCCTGGGAAAGCAACAATAATATCTGTTGTAATTCTTAAATCAGGAACTAAATCTCTTAATTTACTTGCTCTATTTATAAACCATTCTTTTGTATATCCACGTTTCATTGCTTTTAGTATTTCAGTAGAACCACTTTGTAATGGCATATGAATACATCTTGATATTTTTTTATTTCTTGCAAATTCTTCAATAAAATCATCATCCATATGTAGAGGATGAGGAGATGTAAATCTAATTCGTTCTAGTCCATCAATTTTTGAAACTTCTTGTAAAAGTTTAGTGAATGTAGATTTTTCCCTACCATCGCTAAATCTTCTTCCATAAGAGTTTACATTTTGTCCTAGAAGCATAACTTCAACAGCACCCATATCAACTGATTTTTGAACTTGGTCAACAATCATTTCAACAGGTATTGAAATTTCTTCACCACGAGTGCTTGGAACAATACAGTAAGTACATTTTTTATCACAACCAATTGAAATATTTACACTTGCTCTATATTTATTTGTTTTTGCAGTTGCAAATTCGTATGTTGATTCATCATGATCGATACTGATTTCAACAGAACCTTTAATATCAACAACATCTTTAATTTTGGAAATATTTCTTGCACCTACAACAAAATCAACATATGGTGCTCTTTTTATAATATCTCTACCTAAATGTGATGCGGTACAACCACAAACACCAATCTTAGCACCATCTTTTTTCTTTTTATTAAACTGACCAATTTCCGAAAATAGCTTCTGTACAGGCTTTTCTCTTACAGAACATGTATTAATGATAATTAAATCAGCATCTTCCATTATATTAGTTTGAGAGTAATCTTTATGTTTTTCTAACTCAGCTGCGATATGTTGACTATCTGTGTCATTCATTTGACAACCAAGTGTTTGAATAAATAATTTTTTATTTGAACTCATAGCTTTTATCACCTTTTAAAGTGCATGAACCTCATACATATACTCATCATCAGCTAATCCATATTTTACTTCTCTAAAATATACGTTTACGCCTTCATTTTCTAAAGCATCAACCAATGCCATCATATCTTTATGTGAGTTATCTCTATCAAAATAGAATATTTTCTCACCATCTTTTTTTAAATCTTCTTTAATTTTATCTAGTTGCACTTTTTTAGGTTTTTCACTTAATTCAGTTCTTGCAAATAATAATTCCATATATTAAGCCTTTTATTTTTAATTAGCTAATTATTTTATCTTAAATTTACTTTAATTTTTATAAAAGGAGATTTAGATATAATATCTGTCTACACTACATTGGAAATCAAAACATTACATTTCAATGTCAACAAATAAAAAGTTAACAGAAGGTTATTAATGGACAAAATTATAGATATTTTAGACTCAATTGCATATGAAAAAGGTCTAAAAATTGAAGATGTTGAAAATGCACTCAGAGAAGCATTAATCAAAACAGCAGAGAAGATGGTAGATGAAACATTAAGATTCGATGCAAATATAGATAGAGAAAATAAGAAATTACACTTATCACAAAAAATCGAAGTATTAGCAGTTGGTGATGAAAAACTAACTGGTGAAGTTGAAGATGAGTATGGAAAAGAAATTAATGCAGAAAATTTTATTGATTTAGATGAAGCAAAAGAAATTGATGCGGATTTAGAAATCGGTGATTTTATTGATTATGATTTAGAATTTGAAAATATGGGAAGAAATGCAGCAACTATTTTACATAGTAATTTTGAATATAGAATACAAAGATTTATAGAAGAAAATCTACTTGGAAAATACAAAGATAAAATAGGAAAAGTTGTATCTGGTGTTGTTACAAGAGTGGATAGACAAGAAAACACTTATATCGAAATTGGTGAAGTAAAAGGTATGCTTCAAAGAAAAAGTAGAATCAAAGGTGAAACTTTTAAAGTTGGAGATACAGTAAAAGCTGTTGTAAGAGGAGTTAATATTGATAAAACTAATGGTTTAATTATTGATATTTCAAGAACTTCTCCAAAATTCTTAGAGTGTTTATTAGCACTTGAAGTTCCTGAACTTAAAGATGAAAAAGTTCATATTGAAGCTAGTGCTAGAATCCCTGGGTCTAGAGCTAAAATTGCATTAACTAGTATTGACCCACAAATTGATCCAATTGGTTCAGTAGTTGGTGTAAAAGGTGTAAGAATTTCAGCTGTTTCTTTCCAATTAAGTGGAGAAAATATTGATTGTGTTGAATATTCAGCAATTCCTGAAATGTTTATTTCGCGAGCCCTTTCACCTGCAATTATTTCATCTGTTAAAATTGAAAAAGCACCTGGATTTAATGAAAAAGGTAAAGCAATTGTTACAATACCAAGTGATCAAAAATCAAAAGCAATTGGTAAATCTGGTTTAAATATTAGATTAGCTTCTATGCTTACAAAATATGAAATTGAATTAGTTGAAATTGAAGGTTCAACTCCTACTGATGAAGGTAAAAATAAAAGAAACGAAGAAAAAACAACTGATACATCATCATTAGAAGCGTTATTTAAATAAGATGAAAAAGATATATATTTATGATTCAGTAAAAAAAGAAAAAGTTGAATTTCAGTCAATAGAAGATAAAAAAGCAAAGATTTACGTATGTGGACCAACAGTTTATGATGATTCACATTTAGGTCATGCAAGATCAGCTATTGCCTTTGATTTACTTCATAGAGTTTTAAAAATAAATGGCTATGAAGTAACAATGACAAAAAATTTTACAGATATAGATGATAAAATCATAAAAAAGATGTATCAAACATCTAGAACCTTAGAAGATATTACAAGTGAATATATTAATGCCTATAAAGCTGATATGAGAGCCTTAAACGTTCTAGATAATACACTAGAACCAAAAGCTACACAAAACTTAGAAGTTATGAAAGAGATGATTAATAACCTAATCTCAAAAAACATAGCTTATGTAATTTCAAATGGTGTTTACTTTGATACATCAAAAGACTCAACTTATGGATGTATTTCTCATCGTGCAAGTGATGAGAATTCACAAGCAAGAGTTGAAATTAATACTGAAAAAAGAAACTCTTCTGATTTTGCACTATGGAAATTTGCTAAAGATGAAGATGTAGTTTTTGAAGCAAGTTTTGGAAATGGACGTCCTGGTTGGCATATTGAGTGTTCAGCTATGATTGAAAAACATCTTGCATATAAAAATACACCTTATCAAATAGATATTCACGGTGGTGGGGCTGATTTACTTTTCCCTCATCATGAAAATGAAGCAGCCCAAACAAGATGTTCATCAAATCAAGAAATAGCAAAATACTGGATGCACAATGGTTTTGTTAATATTGATGGTGAAAAAATGAGTAAATCACTTGGTAATTCATTTTTCTTAAAAGATGTACTTAAATCTTATAGTGGAGAAGTTATTAGATTTTATTTATTAACAGCACATTATAGAACTGATTTTAACTTTAATGAAGAAGATTTACTTTCATCAAAAAAGCGACTAGATAAACTGTATAGAGTTAAAAAAAGAGTTTATGGAGTAGCTTTAAGTGAGGTAAATAAAGAGTTCAAAGATAAAATAATTGATGCTTTAAATGATGATATAAATACATCAAAAGCAATATCTTTTATTGATGAAATGATTTCATCTGCAAATGATAAACTTGATATTAATCCAAAAGATAAAGCATTAAAAAAAGAACTTGTTGCAAATATAGAATTTATTTCAGAAGTTCTTGGAATTGGAAATAACGATGCTTATTCATATTTTCAATTTGGAATATCAAATGAAGAAAAAACTGAAATAGAAGAACTAATAGAAAAGAGAACAGAAGCAAAAAAAGCAAAAGATTTTGATACTGCTGATAAAGTAAGAGATGAAATATCTAACTTAGGTATTTCTCTTATGGATACACCAGCAGGTGTTGTTTGGGAAAAGGTTTAGAATATTCTAAACCTTTTTTGATTAAATATAGTTTATTCAGACATAAAAAAAGGGAAGATGCATATGCATCTTCCCTTTTTTTTAAACTTTAACTAGATACTATCTAGAAAAAGCTGGATCTGTAATATTTTTAGTATTAACAATATATGGAACTAATGCCATATGTCTTGCTCTTTTAATTGCTTTTTCTACCATTTCTTGAGAATTTTTAGAGTTTCCTGTAAGTCTTCTAGGCATAATTTTACCTCTTTCACTCATAGAAATCTTTAATAAATCAGAATTTTTATAATCAATGAAATCAATTTTCATTTCAGTATATTTACAATATTTTTTTCCGTACTTTCTTCTTTCAGCCATGTCGTTTTCCTTTATATGTTAAAACGGTATTTCGTCTTCATCTATATCTATTTCAGGTATTTTTTGCTCAGGCATAGTTGATGCTTGATTATTACCACCATAGTTGTTTTGAGAACCTTGAGTATTCTGAGTATTAGATGTATTATTATATTGATTTTGTGCTGGCTGATTATACGATCCTTGAGGATTATAACCTTGGTTACCACCAGCATTATTATTCATTGAATCACTTTTTGAATCTAACATTTTCATAGTTTCAACTCTTAAAGAGTGTCTATTTCTATTAGTTCCATCTTGAGCAGTCCATTGTTCAAATACAAGTCTACCTTCTAATAAAACTTTAGAACCTTTTCGTAAGTATTGATTAGCAACTTCAGCAGATCTTCCAAACATATTAAAATCCAAGAAACAAACTTCGTCTTTTTGTTCTCCAGATGCAGATTTAAACTTGTATGATGTTGCAATAGCAGATTTTGCAATTGCTGCACCAGATGGTAAATATCTTAATTCAATATCTCTTGTTAAATTCCCTACCATAATTACTTTATTATACATACTTAAGTCCTTAGTTTAATTTACTTAGCAGCTTTAGCAGCAGTTTTTGCAGCAGCAGCGTCACTCATTTTAGTCCAAGCAGCAATCTCTTTTTTACTTTCATATTTAATAAAAATGAATCTCATGATATTTTCATTGATTCTGTAATTTCTTTCGATTTCTGCAATTCCAGCTGGTTCACCTTTGAAATATGCAACAAAGTAGTAACCTCTTTTGTTTTTTTCAATTTCGTAAGCTAATTGTTGAGAACCCATGTTATCATATGCAATGATTTCTCCACCATTCTTTTCAATTGTAGCTTTTACACTATCAATTTGTGCTACTGTTTCTTCTTCTGTTAAAGTAGGTTTAACAATAAACATTGTTTCGTAATGTTTTAATTTAGACATCTAATTTTCTCCTTATAGATCATGCCAGTATTCTAGTTTTCACTAATATCAGCAAGGGTACTTTTTTTATAAAGTCACGGATTTTACCCAAATAAAACTGTAAACTTTCTTAGGCTTGCTTGTAAATATAAATTTGATTTATCTATTTTTGAACTTTTTAGTTCTAATTCAATATTTAATAAAAATTCTAGCATCTTTTGAAATTTTTCAGGTTTTATATTTATTGCTAGTTTAGACTTTTTTTCCCAAATTTTTTTTGGAGGATTAAATCCTAATATTTCTTTTGGATTAGGTGCTCCAATTGCTCTTGTATATGATGAAATCATAAAAAGTTGTTGAATAAAAGATGTTACTTGATTTATTAGAAAAATCTCATTTACACCCTCTTCTAATAATAAATTTATATCTTCACTTATATCTTTTCCATTTAGTAAATCATGTAAAAAATCTTCAAATGATACAATTCCAATACCAAAACAATGTGTATTTATTATATTTTGGTTTATTTTTTCATCTAATATTGCTAACTTTGATAAATCGTTTATACATAAAGACAAATCATTTTTATGCATAAAATATAAATGATTTAATGCGGACAACTCATAATTAATATTTAGTTTTTTTGCTTCATTTTCAATAAGTCTAACTGCTTCATTATCATTTGGAGCAAACATCCGTACAACCACGGAATTTGTTTTAGGTGAAAAACTTTTTTCCATCGTTTTAAAATCACTATCTCCAATACATGAAAAAATTACTGTACTATCCATATTAGTATTACAAGCTTCTACTAATGTATCAACTTCTTTTTTAGGAAGTTTTTTTTCACATTTTATTAATAAAATATTATTAGACGAGAATAGTGAAGATTGAAGCAACTTATCTTTTGCATATTTAAAATTATATTCATCAAAATATAGTTTTTCAATCTCATCTTTATTACCTAAAGAATTTGCAACAATATTCGTATAATAATCAACTAAATAAGTTGATTGTCCATAAAACATATATGCATTAAATTTTTTATTTTGTCTTAAATGATTATCAAATTCGTTTCTATACATTGTCTATATTATTTCCTAATTTAATATTTAATACTTGCTATGATTTCTTTAGTCATAAGATCTACACTTTTAATCTTCACTTTTAATTTAGTGAATAACTTTTGACCTTTAATATTATCAATAGTAACTTTTAAACCAGAAATACTATCATAAGAAACTGCTCTATTCCTATCTGTATCTACTATTTTAACTTTTATATCACTTCCAATATTATCATTTGCCCATCTTGCATATTTTCTATCTTCATAATCCCAAACAAGTTGTGCAACTTTTCTTTCATTTAAAGAAATATGACTACATATATCATCAATATTTTCAGGTGTTTGTTTTGATTTTAATATTCTATGTAAAATTAAATCTGAATACCTTCTAATTGGCGAGGTAAAATGAGAATAAGAAGAGAATCCTAAACCAAAGTGACCTAAATTTTTTGAGCTATATTTTGCTTGAGTTTGTGATTGAATAATTAATTCATCAATTTCTTCACTCATCATTACATCACTAGCTTTTTTTTGAATATGTGTAATTGTATCGTGTACATCATTTTGTACTTTTACTTTTACACCTAAAATATTTACATCATCTACTAATCTTGAAATAGCTTTTAAAGACGGCTCTTCATGAATTCTATATATTCCTACATTATTTACTTTTTTACTAGCTTCAATATTTGCTAAAAGCATACACTCTTCTACTAGTTGATGAGAAGCAGTTGATTTTTCACTCTCAACAGATACAACTTTAAAGTTTTTAAGTTTTAATCTTAACTCAGTTGTTCTAAAATCATAACCTTTTTCTAATCTTTTAGCTCTAAAACTTTTCGTGATTTCATATAAAGGAATAAGATAATCAAATATTGTTTTATCTGTATCTCCATATTGATCTAGTTTTCCATCTAAAACTCTATCAATTCTTCCATAAGAGTATTTTCTATGTGATTTTATAATAGCTTCAAAAAGTTGTGATTTTTTCGCACATTTATTTTTTAAATCTAACTCTATTTTAAACACATAAGAATATCTTTCAACACCTTCTTTTAAAGAACACATATCTTCACTTAGTTCATTTGGAAGCATTGGCAAAACTTTTCCAGGTAAATAAATAGAAGTTGATTTTAAAAATGCAATTTTATCTAAAGCACTTCCCTCTTTTACAAAATATGAAACATCAGCAATTGCAACATATAAAACCTTTTCATCTTTATCATAATAAATAGCATCATCATGATCTTTTGCAGAGTTTGGATCAATTGTACAAAAAGGCAAATGAGTTAAATCAACTCTTTGCTTTTCATCATCCATTTTTGCTTTCACTTCAATTGGTTTTTCTAATCTAATTACTTCATTATAAAGATGTAATGATATTAATTCATCAACTTTAGCATCTTTAACATTTCCTAAATTTTTAATTAAATCAAAAGATTTGTTATCAACTAAAAGTACTTCGCCATCTTCGTATTTAAAAGCACCTTTATTTTCTAATTTGATATTTTCTTTTACTGTATAAAAAGATTTCTCTTTTATATAAACTAAAATATCATTTCTTTTACCATCTAAAACTTCAACGATTTTTGCTTTAATTCTAGATCTTGGATTAAAAATTCTTTTTGCTAATACCAAATCACCATTATAAGCACCATTTAAATTGTCAAATTCTATTTTGATATTTTTATGCTCACTTAATAAGTCTTCAAGTATTACTAGGTTTTTACCTACATTTACAATTGCGACTTTATATTTTGAATTAAGTTCATAGTTATTGTCATCTAATTTAACTATAATATCTTTTTTAATAAATTTTTCTATTTCAATTAATTCACTTTTAGTATAAGTATTATCTTGTTTTTGTATTTTTGTAAAAAGCTCTTTTAGCAATTTTATTCCTTCTGTATATATAGTGTAATCCTATCTAAAATATGTTAAGTATTTGTATGTTTTATATCAAATTACCAAGTTTTTAACTTTTTTTCAGTATAATCTCTAAAAATTTTATAATAGAGGAACAATAATGGCATTAAATGTATACTATGACAAAGATTGTAATATTGATTTAGTTAAATCAAAAAAAGTAGCAATGATTGGTTTTGGATCACAAGGTCACGCACACGCAGAAAACTTAAGAGATTCTGGTGTTGAAGTTGTTGTTGGATTAAGAAAAAATGGTTCATCATGGGCTAAAGCTGAAGCTAAAGGTTTCGACGTTAAAACTGTTGCAGAAGCAACTATTGGTGCAGATATTGTAATGATTTTATTACCAGATGAAAATCAATCTGAAATTTATTACGCAGAAATTAAACCAAACCTTAAAGATGGTGCTTATATAGCATTTGGACATGGATTTAATATTCACTATGGAAGAATTATTCCTGATGCAAAAACAAATGTAATGATGATTGCACCAAAAGCTCCAGGTCACACAGTTAGATCTGAATTTGTTAAAGGTGGAGGAATTCCTGATTTAATCGCAGTTGAAACTAACCCAAGTGGAGACACTAAAGAAGTTGCATTAGCTTATGCTTCAGCAATTGGTGGTGGTAGAACAGCAATTATTGAAACAACTTTCAAAGATGAAACTGAAACAGATTTATTCGGAGAACAAGCTGTATTATGTGGTGGAGCTATGTCTTTAGTTCAAGCTGGATTTGAAACATTAACAGAAGCTGGTTATGCTCCTGAAATGGCTTATTTCGAATGTTTACACGAATTAAAATTAATTGTTGACTTAATGTATGAAGGTGGGATTTCTGATATGAGATATTCTATTTCTAATACTGCTGAATACGGAGATTACGTATCTGGAAAAAGAGTTATCAATGCTGAATCAAAATTAGCAATGAAAGAAATCTTAAAAGAAATTCAAGATGGTACATTTGCTAAAGACTTCATCTTAGAAGGACAAGCTGGATACCCAAGAATGAATGCTGAAAGAACAAATGCTAAAGCTTCATTAATTGAAAGAACTGGTAATGACTTAAGAAAAATGATGCCTTGGATTTCTTCAAGTAAAATCGTTGATTTAGAAAAAAACTAATTTATAGATTAAGGAAGTTTCTTCCTTAATTTATTTCTTTCTTATATATGAATAATAAAAAAACTAAACGAAAACAAAAAAAAACATCTTCATCAATTTCTAAATCTAAATTAGTAAAAATTTTTCTACTAATATTTTTATTTGCATTAATAGCTAGTGCATTAAGCTATTTTATAATGACGAATGAGAGTTCAAATAAAAGTATTAATAACAATATTTTAAAATCAGAATCTAATGATATTAAAAAATATCAAGATAAAAAATTAGATGAATATTTTGAAAAAATTAAAACTCCAAAAATTGAAACTCCAAAAAAGAAACCTGAGGAGAAATTTGAAGAAGTAACAGAAGAGTCAAAAAAAGATTTTATTGATAAAGAATCAAAACAAATAAAAACTGTAAAAAAAGTTAAGCAAAATGAAGAAAAAAAGAAAATAGTAGTAAAAGAAGTAAATAAGAATGATAAACCAAAACTTATTATTATTCTTGATGATATAACTACAAGTAGACAAAAAAAAGCTATTTTAGATATTGGTTACCCTGTAACAATGTCTTTTCTTCCTCCACAAAAAGGACATATACATTCAGCTAAAGTTGCACAAGATATACCTGTTTATATGATTCATTTTCCTATGCAAGCTTCTCCTAGATTTAAATCTACTGAAATTACAACTTTAAATATAAATGACTCTTATGCAAGAATTGAAAGTATTGTTAAAAACTTACGAAAACTCTATCCAAATGCTATATATACAAATAACCATACAGGTTCAGTATTTACCCAAAATGATAAAGCTATGGATAAACTTTTTAAAGCTCTAAAAAAATACAACTTTGTTTTTGTAGACAGTAGAACATCAGCAAAATCTGTTGCAAAAAAATATGCAAAAAAATATTCTATGCCTTATATTGTAAGAAACACTTTTCTTGATAATAAAAGAGATTATGTATACATACAAAATCAATTAAAAAAAGCTATTAAAATAGCAAAAAAAAGAGGTTATGCTATTGCAATTGGACATCCTCATTCTATGACAATCAAAGTATTAAAAGAATCTAAAAGCTTATTAAAAGATGTTCAAGCTGTTTATATAAATAAACTTCCTTACCTTTAATATCTAAGAATTATTCATTTAAGCTTTACAATATATAATAAACTATATTATAAATATAGTTTATTTATTAGGATTTAAATGATTAATAAAGTCACATTTAATATAGAAGAACTAAATAATATGAAAAAGTATC
Organism: Poseidonibacter antarcticus; assembly: GCF_003667345.1. Taxonomy (NCBI): domain Bacteria; kingdom Pseudomonadati; phylum Campylobacterota; class Epsilonproteobacteria; order Campylobacterales; family Arcobacteraceae; genus Poseidonibacter; species Poseidonibacter antarcticus. The sequence continues at coordinate 124,722 of NZ_RCWF01000003.1, read as the reverse complement.
CTAAAGAACTTTTTTATATAGGAAATACAAAACTTTTAGAAAAGAAAAAAGTATCTATAATAGGTACTAGACGTCCAAATGCTTATACTAAAGAGTTTACTCATAAATTAGCATCAAAACTATCAAGCTTAGATATTTGTATTGTAAGCGGTGCTGCTATGGGTGTTGATGCTATTTCACATTTTGCAGCAAGGGAAGACAATACAATTGCAGTAGTTGCAAATGGTTTAGATATAAGATACCCAAGTGTAAATAAAAATCTAATTTCTAATATTGAAGAAAAAGGCTTAGTTCTTTCAGCTTATAAAGAAGGTGAAAAAGCTAGGAATTATACTTTTGTACTAAGAAATGAAATAGTTGTTGCTCTTGGTGATATTTTAATAGTTACCCAAGCTGATTTAAAATCAGGAAGTTTAACTTCTGTGAATTATGCACTTAAAATGGGTAAAAAAGTCTATACTTTACCTCATAGAATAAATGAGAGTTTAGGAACACAAGACTTAGTAAAAAAGGGTTTAATAGAACCTATTTATGATATTGATGAGTTTATTCAACAATTTACTAATACTTCACAAGTAACAAAAATCAAAGATAAAGTCCTTGATTTTTGTGATACAAATCCAAGTTATGAGGAAGCTATTTCAAAATTTGGAGATACAATACTTGAATATGAATTAGAAGGTAAAATCAAAATTGAAAATGCAAGAGTGTCAATAATTTAGAATTATTCACTCACTTGTTTTTTCCCTTTTACTTTTAATAAAATCAAATACCCGATAAGTCCAGAAAGAATTGAACCTATTAAAATTGCCAATTTATCTGTATATGAGAACATTGAAGAATCTGCAAAAGCTAAAGAATCAATAAATAAACTCATAGTAAATCCAATTCCTGTTAATACACTAATTCCATATACTTGAGCCCACGAAGTTCCATTAGGTAGCTTTGCTAGATTAAATTTTACTGCTAAATATACAAAAGAAAATACTCCTAATTGCTTACCAATAAAAAGTCCACAAATAATTCCTAATGAAACAGGATTTACAATTTCATTTAATGATAATGATCTTAAATCTATACCCGCATTTACGAAAGCAAAAATTGGTAAGATATAAAAAGCAACCCAAAAATGTATATTATGCTCTAATCTTTTTACAGGTGAAACTCTTTTATTCTTTTCATTTTGGACATTAAGAGGAATAGTAAAAGCTAGAATAATTCCAGCTAATGTCGCATGAACACCTGATTTTAAAACAAAAATCCATAGTATAATTCCTACAAGAATATAGACACTCACTGCTGTAATTTTCATTCTATTCATTATAAAAAGAATAATAATACATAATAATGCCAAACTCAATGAAAGTACAGATACATCAGCAGTATAAAAAAATGCAATTATTAAAATTGCTCCTAAATCATCAAAAATTGCTAAGGCCATCAAAAATATTTTAAGAGAAACCGGAACTCTTTTTCCCAAAAGTGAAAGAATACCTAAAGCAAATGCAATATCTGTAGCAGTGGGTATTGCCCAACCTTTTAATGCAAATTCATTATTATAATTAAAGAAAACATAAATTAAAGCAGGAACTAACATTCCTCCAACAGCGGCAATTGCAGGAAGTGCTATTTTTGAGAAAGATGATAAATGACCTAAAATTAGTTCTCTTTTTATTTCTAATCCAACAAATAAAAAGAATATTGCCATTAATCCATCATTTACCCAAAGGATTAATGGTTTTGATATTTCTAAAATAGAACCAATTTTAAATTCTATTTTAGTATGTAAAAAAGTATTATAAAATTCTGATAAAAAAGTATTACTAAATATTAATGCAAGTATGGTAATACCCATCAAAAAAATACCAGGAGTTGATTCTTTTTCTAAAAACTTTCTAACTAAAATCTTCATAATATTTGCCTTTTGTGCTTAATATATAATTTTAGTATAAAGTACTTTATTAAATATTAAAACAAATATTAATGCCTTAATTGATAAGTAATATCACCTGCTCCAACACCTAAAAATATACCTTCATCATAACTTTTGATAATTTTTTCATCTTTAATTAAATCAATTCTTCCTTGTGTTGCAACAATTCTATCAGCAAAGATTGGATTATATACTGCAAATTCTTTTGGAAAATCAATATCGATCTTTTGTTCACCTGGAATTGTCCAAAGAGGAAGAATAACTAACTCATCACATCTTCTAAAGCATTTTTTAAAACCTTCAAGATTATCATTTGTTCTTGAGTATTTATGTGGTTGCCATAAAACAATTCTATTATTTAGATTTGTTAAATTATCATATAACTCAACTGATTTCATAGTTGCTTCAATTTCTGTTGGATGATGTGCATAATCATCAATTACAACAAATTTATCATTTGCTTGAATAATATCAAATCTTTTTTTAATACCTTTATATTTTAAAAGATTAATTCTTATACTTTCTACATCAAGTTCATTTAAAGCGGCTAAAATTGCTAAAGAAGCATCTATAGCAATATGATAACCAAATCCCCAAACTTCAAATGTACCTAAATCTTTTAAGTCAAATCTTGTACAAGGTTCTTTGTCTTTTAATGTATAAGATAAATTTTTTATATCTGTACTTGGATAAAGATATGTTGCATCTTTAATTTTTAGTTTCTTAATATCTTTATCTTCACCATTTAAAACTCTTTTTTTTGCAAGTCCTATAAATCTTTCATAAGACTCGTAAAATTTATCATAATCATAGTGATAATATTCCATATGCTCAGGCTCTGCATTTGTTACAATTGCACAATATGGATTAGAAAGTAAGAAAGATGCATCAGATTCATCTGCTTCAAAAGCAACTAAATCATCTACATATCTAAAGTTTGAACCAAAATCTTTTGAAATTGCACCTATAAGTGCTGAACTTTGTAAGATTGAAGCTAAAATTGCTGTTGTTGTTGATTTACCATGAGCACCTGCTACACAATAATTTTTCTTATCTCCTAAAATAATAGGAAGTGCTTCTTTTCTTGAAAGTGTTCTAATTTGATTAAGTCTAGCTTCTATTAGTTCTGGATTTTCATCTGTTACTGCTGCTGAGTATATTACTAAGTCAAAATCATCTTTTATATTTGAAGCTTTTTGAGGACAAGAAACTTCTATTCCCTCTTTTTGAAGCTCTTTTGTAATTGGTGAGTCTTTCATATCTGAGCCACTTATAGTGTGACCATCATTATTTAAAAATCTTGCTAAGGCAGAAAGACCTATTCCACCTATTCCTATAAAATGTACTTTCATTAGCTATCCAATAAATGTTTTAAATTTTTATACTCATTTTCTAGTGTTTGTTTATTATCGTTTAAAAATTCTTCTGTATTGAATTTAAAACTCATAATAAAATATCCATATTTTTCTTCACTTGGTTCTTTATCATTATCAACGCTTACATCGTAGAAAAAATCTAATTGATTTTTTGTTGATAAAACAATAATTAATACATTTAAAGCTTTTTCTAACTCTTCATCTTCAATAATATTAGCCAATACAAAAATCAACTCTTTTGCACCATCAAAATTATCATATGACCATTTTTCAATTGCATGTTCATAAAAAGCTCTTACATATAATAAATTATCATCTTCAAGTTTTAATTTTTCATTTTTATTAACAATTTTTTCAACATTTGCAAATGATGTTTTTAAAATTTGTTCATAAAGTTTATTTATTTTCTCTTCATCTAAATCAAGAACTAACATAGAATCTAATGTTTCATACATTGCTGAAATATTTTCTTCTTCTATTGATTTAACTCTTGTTTCTTCAAGATATTTTATAAAATCTGGGTTTGTTCTAGCTTCGTGTAATTGCTCCTTATCCATCAATAAAGTCCTTTAATCTTTTTAATACTTCTTTAGTTTTTTCCGCATTTTCAACAAGTGCAATACGAACATAACCTTTTCCAATTCCTTCTCTTCCTAAAAAAGATCCTGGCAATACTTTAATATTTTTTTGTCTATATAATTCTCGTGCAAATTTTATTTCATCTTCAACTTCAAGCCAAATATAAAAAGTCGCTTGTGGTGGTTTTATACCTAAAATATCATATGCTAAATCAAAATTCTTTTTATAAATACTTCTAAAATATTCAACATGTGTTTCTTCATTCCAAGCAGCTGCTGCTGCGTATTGAAGAGGAACAGGTGAAGCACAACCTACGTATGTTCTATATTGCATATAATCTTTTAATATATTTGCATCACCTGCAATAAATCCACTTCTTAATCCAGGGGCGCTACTTCTTTTTGAAATTGAGTTCATTACTAAAACATTTTTAAAGTCATCATTTCCAACTAAAATAGATGCTTCTAAAAGTGATGCTGGTTTATTATTATCATCAAGATAAATTTCAGAATAACACTCATCATTTATCAAAATAAAATCATATTTTAAAGCTTTTTCTACCCATTCTCCTAACTCTTCTTTACTCATTGAAGCTGATGTTGGATTATTAGGGAAGTTTAAAACAACTAAATCACATTTTTCTAATTGTTCAACACTAAGTTGTGCTTTAAAGTCATTTTCTTTTACTAAATCAATATAAATTACTTCAGCCCTACTAGCTATTGCTGCACCTTCATAAATTTGGTAGAAAGGATTTGTAAAAGCAATTACAGGGTCTTTTATATCAAATAATGCAAACTGAGGAAAGTTAAATAAAACTTCTCTTGTTCCAAATGTTGGTATTATCTGTGAAAAATCTAAACTTACATCAAATCTTTTATTTACAAAGTTAATCATTGATTGTTTTAATTCAGGAATTCCAGCTGATGCTGGATATTTTTTCAATAAAGATGTATTTTCTTTTAAAGTATCTTGAATAAAATCTGGCGTTTCAAACTTAGGTTCACCAATAGTTAAAACAGATAATTCATAATCTTCATTAGCTTCAACATCTGCTAAAATCTCACTTAATCTTTCAAAAGGGTATTTTTCAAAATTCATTTATTTTTTTCCTTAATATATTATTCTTCAACTATTGGAATTAATAATTGGTTATATTTATTCATATCAAAAGAGATAAAATCTGTATTTGTATAAAAGAATTTCCATGAAAATCTTTTTTTCATCATTTCTTCTTTTAATGGCAAAATTTGAAGCATGTTTTTTTGCTTTTTTAATTCTCTTATTGGATTATCACTACTTGAGACAATTTCAATTCTTTCATTAAATATTTTTGCTAAGTTTTCAAAATGATCTAATAAATTTGTTTTGTCTTCTTCTTCACCAACAGGATCTAAGTCATAAATCTTTGTCTTTGTTTTAATTTGACTAGCAACATCAAAAACAATTGGTGAAATTTGTTCATATGAATGGGTATCATTTAATAAAACAACAGTTTGTTTTATTGATTTTACTTTTTCATTTCCTAATTTAAAAATAGGTATTTTCAAATTAATTATATTTTTTAGAGATTCTTTATGTTTAAACATTTCTTGTGTCAAAATCATCATTCCAATATCATACTTTCTAAAATCTTCTTTTAAAATTTTATAAAAGCCCATATTTGAATAATCAATTCTTACAATAATACTATCAAAATATTTAAATTTATTTTTTATATGATTCATAATAGCAGGTGTTGTCGGTCGTGTTATTCGTACAATTAATTTATTATTTTTAAATTTTTGATTTAAAGTTTTAGCTTCTTCTACAGCTTTTTTTACACTAACTTCATCTTGAAGATAAAGATCTAAATATAAATATAAATTTTGTCCAAAAGGCATAGGAAACTGCCCTTGTGTTTTTCCAATTGCATTATAAACTTGCATTAAAACATAAGGTTTTCCTATTACTAAAATAACATCATTTGGTTTTAAAACTAAAGAAGGTTTTATATTTATAAGCTGTTGATTTCTATAAAGTGCAAATATTTTCCACTCTTTTTGTTCAATAGATCCAATATATCTATATGCATAAGAACTCCCAAAAGGAACTCTTATCTCCATAATTTCACCCTGTTTTAATCCAATATTTTGAGCAACAACTGGAATATTTGGAAGTCTCTCTACCATCCCATTAGCTAAAACTTCTATTCCTTTATATACATTTATATATGGATCGTCGAAATCTAATCCCCAATAATCTAATACAATCATTTGTAAATTTTGTTTATGATTTCTTATATTCTTTGTTACACTAATCATTTCATCTTTTGAATTTAGTGCAATTAAAACTTCTGTATGAATATTTTTATCTAATACCATTGCCAGCTTAGAGTTAGAAGTTGGGTCGAATTTATAAAAAGTAAAGTTTGAAGGCTTTTGTACAGGGAGGATAACATCGCTCATATATATAATATCGTAAGCGTTATCGCCAGTATTAGCTTCTACGATTCGATGCATTAATTTTTTTGCAACAATACCATCTAAAATAATTAAGATCTTTTTCATTTTGGTATTATATCTTTTTTAAATTAATAGTAGATTTATATTTTGAAGACAATTTATTATCATCTTTTATCTTACTTCTTCACCAATTAATTTATCAATCTTCGCTAAAGAAAGTAAATAATCATGTACATATTTTAAATAATCTGCTTTAACATAAGACTCCATATATTGAGATTGAATAACTTCTTTTGATTTTACTGCATCAATTTGATAAGCTCTGACATTAAGGTCTTTATTAGCACGTGCAAGTTTTTTTGCTTTTTTTAATGTTTGTATTTGTTTAAAACCAATAAGAGCATTATTAAGTTCATTTTTTATTTGTAATGCAATTACATCTTTTACCATATCTTGTAATAAAAATAATTTTTTTCTCTCTAATCTTTTTTCATTTACCATATTTGTAGTTTTGAAACCATTGAATAATGGCATATCTGCAGCAAATCCTATATTCCATGAATTCTCTTTATCATCACTCAAATATCCATATTTATAAGAATTATAAGTGTGCGAAACTTCACCCATTAATGCAATTTGAGGATAATGTTCAGATTTTCTTTCTTTTATTTGTTGATTTGATACTTTTAATGCAATATCCATTTTTCTAATATCATGATTAGTTTTATATGCTTCTTGAATAAGTTTTGATAAAGGATATTTAGGAGGTAATAATTCATTATTTGTATATTCTGCTTGAATATCACTATCCCAAGGTAAACCCATAGCATTAGCAAGTGCTGATTTAACCATAAATTTATTTGCTTGAATTTTTGAAACAATTGATTCTATTAATGCAACAGTAACTTGTATCGACAAATAGTCAGTTTTTTTAACATTTAAAGACTCGCCACTTTCATAAAACTCTTTTGTTAAAAAAGAGATATAAGTCATACTATCTAATGTCGACTTGGCTAACTTATATAATTCATTTGTTAAAACATAACCATAAAAATACTTTTTTATATCATAAATTACATTTAAATCATTTCTCCTCATCCTATTCATTGCTAATAATTTATTTAATTTAGCTTGTTCAATAACTGAAGATATTTTTCCACCAGTAAATAGAGGATACAAAATATTTAAAGAAGCTTTTATCGTATCTCTTCCTAAAGCTTTTGAATCAATGTCTGCACTAATCGAACCTTCAGGAAATGCACTCGCAGGAGTTAAACTTAGTTCAGACTGTGTTGCTGATCTTAGTAATGGATCAGAAATAGTTAAAGTATTAGCTAAAGATAAAGTTTTAGTTAATTCAGAAGACAAAGTAAAACTACCTCTTTGCTTAAATATTAAATCCTCTTTTACTCTTTGTCCAACAACCATTGCATTTATTGCTGGATAATTAGCACTTAGAGCTTGTTTATATTGAACATTTGCTATTTCTAATGCTACTTCAGAAATTTTACTTTGGCGATTGTTTTCTAATGCAATATTTATAGCTTCTGATAAGGTAACTTTTTTTATATCTGCAAATACTATATTTGAAAAAATAAATAAACACAGTAAAACTTTCATCAATATTCCTTACTTAGATCTATATAATTATGAGTATAACAGAAAAAACATAATTAATTTAAACAATTTAAATAAATATTATCCAATAAACTAAGCTATAAGTAACTAATAGATATTTATAAATTAATTTTAGATATAATCACTTAATTTTAAAAAAGGTTTATATATCTAATGCAATTTCAAATAGACGCAACATCACACCACAAGACAAGAGCTTGTACAATTAAAACAGCTCATAGCACAATCCAAACACCAGTTTTTATGCCAGTTGGTACTCAAGGTACAGTTAAGACACTTGATGCAAATGATATGCTAGAACTTGGTGCTAAAATAATCTTAGGGAATACTTATCATTTATACTTAAGACCAGGAAGTAAAATAGTTAAAAAAATGGGAGGACTTCATGGTTTCTCAAAATTTCCTAACTCATTTTTAACTGATTCTGGTGGATTTCAAGCATTTTCATTAAGTAAAAATACAAAACAGCACGAAGATGGAATTATGTTCAAATCACATATTGATGGAAGTATGCACTTCTTTTCACCTCAAAGTGTTTTAGATACTCAATATGATTTAGGTTCAGATATTATGATGATTTTAGATGATTTAGTAGCCTTACCAAATACAGATGAACGAATTGAAAAATCAATAAAAAGAACTACAAAATGGGCTCAAGAAGCAATAACTTATCATAAAGAACAACAAGAAAAAGGTATTGGAATAAATCAAAATATCTTTGCTATTATCCAAGGTGGTACAAGTAAAAAGTTTAGACAAATGAGTGCTGAACAACTTTGTTCTCTAAGTGATTATGATGGTTATGCAATTGGTGGATTAAGTGTTGGTGAACCAAATGAAGAAATGTATAAAATAGTTGAATGGACTACTGATTTTATGCCAAAAGATAAACCTAGATATTTAATGGGTGTTGGGACTCCTGAAGATTTAATTGAAAATATCGAACGTGGTGTTGATATGTTTGATTGTGTAATGCCTACAAGAAATGCTAGAAATGGAACACTATTTACAACATTTGGAAGAGTAAATATTAGAAAAGCAGAATTTAAAGAAGACTCTTTGCCAATTGATCCTGCTTGTGATTGTTATACTTGTAAAAACTTTTCAAGAGCTTACTTAAACCATCTATTTAAAGCAGGTGAAATGACTTTCTTTAGATTAGCTTCTATACATAATATTCATTATTACTTAACACTAATGAAAGAAGCTAGAACTGCTATTTTAAATGATAATTGGCTAGAATTTAAAGAAGAATTTTATAGAAAAAGACAAAAGTAAAACAAAGAAGAGTTAATCTTCTTTTAGATAAAATACAAAAATATATAAACCAATAAGGAATAAAATGACTGTTGATGATAACTTAATTGCAAAACTATCAAAACTATCTAGTTTAGAAATAGATGAGTCAAAAAAAGAAAATTTAAAAGCAGAATTAGCTGATATTATTAACTTTGTTGAAAATTTAAATGAAATTGATGTTTCAGGAATTGATGCTACATTTAGTACTATTGAAGGTGGAACACCTTTAAGAGAAGATGAATCAAAACAAGATTTAGAATTATCAAATCATATACTAAAACACGCTCCAAAAAGTGAAGATGGATATTTTGTAGTACCTAAAATTATTGAGTAAGGAATAGTATGATTAAAGTTTATGGAATAAAAACTTGTAATTCTGTAAGAAAAGCATTAAAGTTTTTCAAAGATAATGAAATAGAAGTTGATTTTTTTGATTTTAAAAAAGAAACTCCATCATCTCAAACTGTAGATTCTTGGGTAGAAAAAACTGATCTTAATGTGCTTTTTAATTCAAGAGGAACTAAATATAGAACTCTAAAATTAAAAGAATTAAACTTAGATGATGAAGGTAAAATCCAATGGTTAAAAAAAGAGCCAATGCTTTTTAAAAGACCTGTAATAGAATATGATGGAAAAGTTATCTTAGCTTTTGATGAAGAAGTTTATAAAGAAACTTTTTTATAAGATATTTATAATTATTTCGAAATATTAAAGTAAAAAAAAGGGGAAGTTTTAAAACTTCCCCTTTTTTTATATCTAACTTTTTAAAGAAAAAAGATATTTATATAATAATATCTTTTCTAGCTTCTTTTAAAGTATCTGCAATCATAAATGATAATTCAAGTGCTTGATCAGCATTTAATCTTGGATCACATTGTGTATGATATCTTGATGCTAATCCTTCAGTTGTAACTGCTGAACTTGCACTTCCTGTACATTCAGTTACATCTTGTCCAGTCATTTCTAAGTGAATTCCACCTGCGTATGTACCTTCAGCTCTATGGATTTGGAAAAATTGTTTTACTTCTGATAAAATTGCTTCAAAATCTCTAGTTTTGTAACCATTACCAGCTTTGATTGTATTTCCATGCATCGGATCTGATGACCATAATACATTTTTACCCTCTTTTTTAACTCTTTTTAAAAGTCTTGGGAAATGCTCGCCTATTTTATTTGCACCCATTCGTACAATTAAATTAAGACGTCCAGCTTCATTATTTGGATTTAATTTATCAATTAATTGAATAAGTTCATCTTCTTTCATAGAAGGTCCAACTTTACAAGCAATTGGATTTTGAATACCTCTAAAATACTCAATATGTGCATCTTTTAAATCTCTTGTTCTATCACCTATCCATAACATATGTGCAGCACAGTTGAACCAATCACCAGTAATTGAATCTCTTCTTGTAAGTGCTTGTTCATAGTTTAATAAAAGTGCTTCATGAGAAGTAAATAGTGTAGTTTGTGCAAGTGTTGGTGTTGATTTACTTGTAATACCACATGCTTTCATAAAGTTTAATGATTCAGTAATTTTATTTGAAACCTCATCATATTTTTCACCAAGTGCATTATCTTTTACAAAATGTGTATTCCATAAATGAACTTGATTTAAATCAGCCATTCCACCACGTGCAAATGCTCTAAGTAAATTCATAGTAGCAGCACTTTGGTTATATGCTTTTAATAATTTCTTAGGTTTTGGATTTCTAGATTTTTCATTAAATTCAATATCATTAATAATATCTCCTCTATATGAAGGAAGAGAAATACCATTTATTTCTTCAAAATCTGAAGATCTTGGCTTTGCAAATTGCCCAGCAACTCGTCCAACTTTAACAACAGGACAACCACCTGAGAATGTTAAAATAACTGACATTTGCATCATAACTTTAAATAAATTTTTAATATTCTGTGCATCAAATGCAGCAAATGACTCAGCACAATCTCCACCTTGAAGTAAAAACGCTTTTCCATTTACAACATCAGCTAATTGACTTTTTAAACTAAGTGCTTCTCCTGCAAAAATTAAAGGAGGATAAGAACCTAACTCTTTTTCAACTTTTTTTAACTTTTCTAAGTCAGGATAAGTAGGTTGTTGCTTGATTGGAAAATCTCTCCAACTGTCTGGTTTCCAATTATTCATTTTAATTGCCTTTATTATTTTAAATTCATATATTTTATCTAATATTATCTTAATGAAATTAGATATCTTTGTTACTATTTAGTAACTTTTAAATTAGTTAATTAATTTTGCTAATAAATCTTTAAATGATACTTTAAATGCATCTAAGCCTTGAGTTAAAAGATCATCATATATTTTATTCATATTTACATTTTTTAAAGCTATTGTTTTAAAATATTCATCACATTTTTTTTCACACATAATTTCACTTTCTTCTTGTACACCATCTTTTAACCAATCTTCAATAGTAGCTAATGGTGCAGTATTAACAGAGTTTGGAAATATTAAATTATCAATATAATAACTTGGAGCTAACTCTTTACCTTTAACACCAGTACTTGCAAATAATGTTCTTATATTTTTATTCCCAAATTTATTTACTTCATGATAACATTTTGTAGCATTTATAATCCCTAATTTAGAAGTTTCTAAACCTTTATTAATAAAATCCCCATCACACATTCTATCAAATCTAGAAACAAAAACCGAAACTACAGCTTTTATATCTTTATTTGAATCTTTAATTCCTTCATCAAGTGCTTGAGCACATTTAACAGCTTGAATAGGTGAAAAAATCAATGTTGCATTTACATGTATACCTTTTGAAGTTAATTCTCTCATAGCAATATATCCAGCTTCAGTTGCTGGGACCTTAATCATTACATTTTCAGCATTAATTGAAGAATATAATCTTAAACCTTCTTCAATAGTGCCTTGTGCATCGTCACATAATGAAGGATCAACTTCAATTGAAATAAATCCATCATCATTATTGGCTTTATGTAAATCTGATAATAATTGAGCTGCTCTTTTTATATCAGTAAGTGCTAACTCTTCATAAATTGTCTTTTCATTATTTGCTTGTAACATATCAAGTTGTTGTTTATATGCAACAGAATTTGTAATTGATGATTCAAAAATTGCAGGATTTGATGTAGCACCTTGAATTATTTCATCTTTAATTATTTCTTGAAATCTATTTTCTAAAAAATCTCTTTCTATAAAATCACACCATAATGAATAATTAATATCTTCTTTTAAACTCATCTATTTTCCCTTAAATTTTTTCTAATATTTTTGTTAAATCTTTTTCATCTATAATAATATTTGCTTCTTTTTTTAATACATCTCTTGCACAAAAAGCAATTCTTGTATCAGCATGAACAAACATAGATAAATCATTAGCACCATCACCACAAACTAAAGTATCAGCCTTACTGATACCCAAAATTGCTTGTAATCTTTGAATCATATCGCCTTTTGAATGAGAAAACATCATTTCTCCACCTACAAGTCCAGTTAAAATACCATCCTTTTCATGTAGTACATTGGAGAAATCTGCATCTAATCCTAAAATATCTTTAGCTGGACTTGTTCCTATTCTAAATCCACCTGAAAAACACACTACTTTATAGCCTTTTTCTTTTAATGCAGGAATTAACTCTTTTGCACCTGGCATTAATGGTAAATTTTTACAAATATCTACAGCTTTTTGATATTCTAAACCTTTTAATAAAGCTACTCTAGTAGTCAAAGATTCAAAAAAATCAAGTCGTCCAGACATTGCTTCTTCAGTAATATGTGCAACTTCTTCTCCTATTCCTAACTCATTTGCAAGAAAGTCAATAGTCTCTCCATCCATAAGTGTTGAATCAAAATCAAAAACAGCTAATTTCATTAATTTTCCCTAATTTTAGTCTTTTAAGGATATAATATTATCTAAATTAAACTAAATATACTAAAAGGATTGTTTTTCACTATGTTTGAAACACTATTACAAAAACTTCAAGAAGATGACTATTTAACATTAGAAACAACACCTCAGCATGAACCAACAATGCATAATATTATTGAAAGAATTAAAAAATTTAAGTTACAAAATAAAGTTGATGGTTTTTCATGTACAGATAATCCACTTGCAAAACTAAGATACAATGCACTTTTCGCATCTTTAAAATTACAACAAGAGTTTAAAAAACCAGTAATTGCAACAATGACAATGAGAGATAGAAATAAAATCGCTTTACAATCTGATTTATTAGGTGCAAGTGATTTTAACGTACGTGCTATTTTAGCCTTAACAGGTGATCCTGCAAAAATGAGTGATCAACCAAATACAAAAGGTGTTTTTGAAGCAAACTCAATTATGCTTTTGAAAATCATAAAATCATTTAATTATGGAATGGATTATTCAGGTCATCCTTTTAAAATTGAACCAAAACAAATATTTCCTTTTTCAGTTGTAAACTCTTATGCCAAAAGCTTTACTTCACTAGAAAAAAAGATGCATAATAAAATACAAAATGGTTCTTTAGGAATTATTTCACAACCAGTATTTGATATTAAAAATGCAGAAAAATTACTAGAATCATTTGATAGAGCAAAAGAAGATGTTGAAGGTGATAAGAAAAAAGCTCAATTAATATTCGGGTTATTTCCTATTACGAAACTTAGAACTGCCCTATTCCTTTCAGCACAAGTTCCAGGTATTCATGTACCTCAAATGTGGATAGATAAACTAGAATCAGCTCATAAAATCTCTGAAGAAGAAGAGTATAAAGTAGGAATGCAATTAAGCCAAGATATATATAAGGAAATTAGAAAATTTCATCCAAAAGTACATTTAATGACTGCAAATAGATTTGATGTTGCAAATGAGATTATTTCTTGAGTATAGCAAGTATTGATATAGGTCTTAAAAGAATTGGTGTTGCTATTTGTGTTAGTTCAGATATAGTAACTCCAAAAGATGCAATTTTAAGAAAAAATAGAAACCAAGCTGCACGTGATGTAAATATCTTTTTAAAAGAGTGGGATATCAAAAAACTAATAGTAGGATTTCCTAGTTCTAGTGATGATATGCAAAAAAGAATAAAACACTTTGTAAATTTACTTGAGTTAGAAATTCCATATGAATTTCAAGAAGAAAATATGAGTTCAATTGAAGCAGAAGATATGATGAAAGGTCAAATCAAATATAAAAGAGATGGTAGAGTTGACTCAATAGCTGCTAAAATTATACTTGAAAGATATCTAGCTAAAAAACACTAATCTTAAATTTATTCTCACTATGTGAGAGTAAAAGAAATTACTCCATAAAATAAATATTTTCTTAATATAAAATTAACTAAACTTTTTAAAACTAATACTAAGGAAATACTATGTCAAAAAAGATTTTAATATTAGCTGGAGATTTTGTTGAAGATTATGAACTAATGGTTCCTTTTCAATGTTTAAAAATGTTAGGTTATGAAGTTGATGTTGTTTGTCCAAATAAAAAAGCAGATGAACAAATTAAAACTGCAATTCATGACTTTGAAGGTGATCAAACATATACTGAAAAACCTGGCCATAACTTCACATTAAATGCAAACTTTGATGATGTAATTGAAAGTAATTATGATGGTTTATTAATTCCTGGTGGAAGATCTTCTGAATATATTAGATTAGATAAAAGAGTAATTGAAATTGTTCAAGAATTTAATACTAAGAATAAACCAATTGCTTCTGTTTGTCACGGTATTTTAGTACTTGCAGCTGCTGGTATTATTAAAGATAGAACTTGTTCTTGTTATCCAGCTTGTGCTCCTGATGTTACTTTAAATGGTGGAACATGGGCTGATATTGGCTTTGAAGATGCAATTGTAGATAAAAATCTTGTAACTGCTGCTGCTTGGCCTGCTCACCCAGTTTGGTTAGCTAAATTTCATGATATGCTAAAATAACTACTTTAAGAATATACGAAATAATACTTATTTCGTATATTTTGTTATACTAAACAAAAAGAATCTAATATGCCAACTCAAATAAAATCTTTATCAAAAGGCTTGAAAATTTACAAGTATATTGTAGATTATGGTAAACCAATACAAGCAAGAACTTTATGTGAAAAACTTCAAATTGATAAAAGTACAATGTCAAGATTACTTAGAACATTAGAGGATGAAGGCTTTATAAGTTACTTAGAAAACTCACGTGAGATAATAGCCAATGATATTGCAATTAAAACAAATCAAGCAACAAGAATAGAGCTATTAATTCAAAAAACAAAAATATTATTAGAAGAAATAAGTCAAAAGACTGATGAAACAGCTTATCTTGGAATATTTGATGAGTATAAATTATTATATTTAAATCAAATAGATACAACAAATAGAAAACTTACTACAAGAAGTAAAATTGGAGTTCAAACACAATTATATACAAATGCCTTAGGAAAATCTATTTTAGCTTTTGGAAATTATAATTTAGAACAATTAAAATTAAATCAATATACAAATAATACAATTACAGATATTAAGAACTTAGACACTCAACTTAATTTAGTAAGAGATAAAGGATTTTCTATTGATAACAAAGAGTATCAAGATGGAATGTGTTGTGTTGGTGTTCCTTTATTTAATACAGATAATATCTTAATAGGAGCTGTCGGGATTTCAGGTTCTTCTACAAGATTAGATTCAAAGAAACTAGACTCTATTGGAAAAAAGATATCTAATTTAGTTGAAACTTATAAAATAATATATTAATTAAAAATATTTTGAACTACAGCTATGGCAAAACCCGAATCATGTGTTATAGATAAATGTGATTCTTTAATATTAAACTTTTTTCTTATCTTTTTTTTATACTTTATTTTTGGTGCACCTTTATTAGTTTTTGATATCTTGATATCATGAAAGCCACAAACTCCACCAATACCTGTACCTATTGCTTTACTAGCAGCCTCTTTGGCAGCCCAGAAACCAGCTGCTGTTTCTACTCTTTTTATTAATTCAATTTCATTTGAATTTAAAAACTTTTCATACGCTTTAATACCAAATTTTTCGTGCATTCTTTTTATTCTATTAATCGAAACTACATCTATTCCTATCATTTTAAACCTATCTTTTGTATAATCATTTTATGAAACTATTTCTCAATAAACTATTATACTTAATTATCATGCTTTTTATTATTAGCTTGATATCTTTTTTAGCAATAAATCTTGCACCTAATTCTTTTTTTGCAAGTGGTGCTTTAAATCCTAATATTACTGAAGAATCTATTGCTCAGTTAAAGGCTATTTATGGTTTGGATAAGCCCTTATATATGCAATTTTACTCTTGGTTTATAGCTATTTTACAATTTGATTTTGGCATTTCTTTTGCAAGTGGTTCCATGGTAAAAGATGAGATATTAACTAGAATGCCTATTACTTTGATTATTAATATAATATCTATGCTTTTTATTTTTGTATTATCATTATATTTAGGAATAAAAGCTGCTTTAAATAAAAACAGTTTTTTTGATAAGTTTGTTGGTCAGTTATCGCTTATTAGTTTTTCTATGCCTTCATTTTATCTAGCACTTTTAGGAGTTTTAGTATTTTCAATTACTTATGAGGTTTTACCAATTGCTGGACTTCATTCGATTCCTGATGATGGTAGTTTGAACTATTATTTAGATTATGCTTGGCATTTGATTTTGCCTATTACTATTATTGTATTTGGTGGAATTGGTAGTTTAACTTTATATATTCGTTCACTTACAATAGAAATACTTAAATCTGATTATATATTTTTTGCACGTTCTCGTGGATTAAGTAATAAACAAATTCTAAGATATTATATTTTACCAAATTTATACCCACCTGTTATTACTTTACTTGGGCTTTCTCTTCCTGGTATTATTGGAGGATCTGTGATATTAGAAACAATTTTTTCTATCGATGGAATGGGCTTATTATTTTTCCAAAGTGCATTAAGTCACGATTATCCTGTAATTATGGGAATATTAATCATTGGAGCATTTTTAACATTAATTGGAAATATGATTGCTGATTTGGTTTTACTTAACTTAAATCCAAATTATGATGGAAAGTGATATAATTCTTTTTTTTAAATAAGGAAATATATTGAAAATATTAAAAACTGTTGAAGAACTTCAAAACATAAGAAAAACTATATCATCAAATGTAGGTTTTGTACCAACAATGGGTGCTTTACACAATGGTCATATATCATTGATTAAAAAAGCAAGAGAAGAAAATGATATTGTAATTGTATCTATATTCTTAAATCCTACACAGTTTCTTCCAGGTGAAGATCTTGATAATTATCCAAGACGTGATGAAGCTGATAAAAGAATTTGTGAATTATGTAAGGTTGACTATTTATTTATGCCTGAGATTTCTACTATGTATGAAAAAGAAGAAGTCTTAATTAAAGCACCAAATAAAAGTTATATTTTAGAAGGGAAAACAAGACCTGGGCATTTTGATGGTGTCTTACAAGTTGTTTTAAAACTATTTGGTATTGTACAACCAACAAATGCATATTTTGGGAAAAAAGATGCTCAGCAATTAACACTTATAATGCAAATGGTAAAAAACTTATTTCTTTGCGTAAATATTGTACCGTGTGAAATAGTAAGAGAAGAAGATGGACTAGCATTAAGTTCAAGAAATATTTATTTAGATAGCAATCAAAGAAAAGATGCTTTATGTTTATCTCAATCTTTATTTATGGCAGGAGCACTTATTTCAAGAGGGGAAAGAAATTCTCAAATTATAAAAGATAGAATCAATGAAGTTATGAAAGACTTAGATATTGAATATATTGCAATTGTTGATAGAGAATTTAATGAAATAGATACTATTGAAGTTAAAAATACAATTATCTTAATTGTTGTACGATTTGGAAAGACAAGACTACTTGATAATATTTGGCTATAAACACAAGTTTTAAAGCATTTTAAATAAATCACTTAATTTACATATTTTATCTTTTATGATAGAATTGCAAAAAAATTAAGGTTTTAATAAAATATGAAATTTTCAACACAAAACCCTCTTAAATCTTTGCATCTTGTATCTTTAGGTTGTACTAAAAATTTAGTTGACTCAGAGATTATGCTAGGTAAACTAAAAGATTATAAAATTAGTGATGATGCTACAACTGCCGATGTTTTAATAGTAAATACATGTGGATTTATTGACTCTGCTAAAGAAGAAAGTATTAATACTATTTTAGATTTAGATGCCCAAAGAAAAGAAGAATCGGTATTAGTTGTTGC
The DNA here is from genome assembly GCF_003667345.1 of Poseidonibacter antarcticus. Lineage (NCBI taxonomy): Bacteria > Pseudomonadati > Campylobacterota > Epsilonproteobacteria > Campylobacterales > Arcobacteraceae > Poseidonibacter > Poseidonibacter antarcticus. The sequence goes on along the minus strand of NZ_RCWF01000003.1, from coordinate 106,212 downwards.
TGGTTGTTTAACACAAAGATACCAAGAAGAACTTCAAAAAGAAATTCCTGAAGTTGATATTTTTACAGGTGTTGGAGATTATGATAGAATCGACGAACTTGTAAATGAAAAAAGAAGTGCTTTTACAAATCAAGTATTTTTAGCATCTGAAGATAATGAAAGAGTTATAACAGGTTCTTCATATCACGCTTATGTAAAATTAAGTGAAGGATGTAATCAAGCCTGTTCATTCTGTGCAATTCCTAGTTTTAAAGGTAAACTGCACTCTAGAACGCTTGAATCACTTGTTAAAGAAGTAAAATCACTTGTATCAAAAGGTTATATTGATTTTTCTTTTGTATCTCAAGATTCATCATCATTTTTAAGAGATCAAGGAATTAAAGATGGTTTAGAACAATTAGTAAATGAAGTTAGTAAAATCGAAGGTATTAAAACTGCTAGAATTTTATATCTTTACCCATCTACTACAACTTTATCTTTAATTGATACAATTGCTGATTCTAAGACTTTTGAAAACTATTTTGATATGCCTTTACAACATATAACTCCTTCTATGCTTAAAATTATGAAAAGAGGAAAAGGTGTTGATAAATTAAATGAATTAATGGATTATATGAAATCAAAACCAAATTCATTTGTAAGAACAACTTTTATAGCTGGACATCCTGGTGAAACACAAGAAGATCACGACGCATTATGTGAATATATTGAAAACTACAAATTCGATCGTGCAAATGTATTTTCTTATTCAACAGAAGAAGGAACAACAGCTGCTAAATCAAAAGATTTAGTTCCTCAAGAAATTATTGACCAAAGAGCAGATGCAATTGGTGAGATAATTGCTCAAACTACACAAGAATCATTAGAAAAAGAAGTTGGTAAAACTTTTGAAGTTTATATTGATGGAGAGAGTGATGAACATGAGTTTTTATTAAGTGCTAGAAAAACTACATGGGCGCCTGATATTGATGGTGAAATTTATATTAATGACAATGAACTTTATGATGAAAACAATCCAGAACAACTAGCATTTGGGAAAATATATACAGTAAAAGTTACTGAACTTTCAGGTGATAAACTATTAGCAACTGTTATTAAATAATCCAAATTATGAACTTAGATTTTAGTGTAATAAAAGAATCAAAAAACTTACTTGCTTTTTCAGCAGGTATTGATTCTTCTGCACTATTTTTTTTACTTTTAAAACAAAATATCCAATTTGATATTATTATTGTTAATTACAATACAAGAGAACAATCAAAAAAAGAACTCCAATACGCAAAAGATTTAGCACATAAATATAAGAAAAATATTTTCTATAAAGAAGTTAATATTTTATCAAAATCAAATTTTGAAAAAACAGCTAGAGATATTAGATACTCATTTTTTAATGAAATAATAAAAAGACATTCATATGATGTATTAATTACCGCTCACCAACTAAATGATAAGTTAGAATGGTTTCTTATGCAACTTAGTAAAGGAGCAGGATTAATAGAGTTAATAGGCTTTAATGAATGTGAACAAAAAGATTCATTTAAAATTTATAAACCCTTACTAAAAATTTCTAAAGAAGAATTAAAAAACTTTTTGGATAAAAATCATATTGAATATTTTATTGATTCAAGTAACTATGAACAAAAATATAAAAGAAATTATTTTAGACATAATTTTTCTGATAAATTTATAAACGAATATAAAAATGGAATAGTAAATTCATTTGATTATTTACAAAAAGATATAAGTTCATTAAATTTTGATAGTTCAGCTTTATTAGAAATAGAAAATTTAGAAATTTTTAAAAACTTAAATGATACAAATCTAAATATTAGAGTTATTGATTTATCACTAAAAAAAAGAGGTGTCTTACTTTCAACTGCTCAAAGAGAAGAGATTTTAAAACAAAAATCGATTATTATCTCAGATAAAATAGCAATTTCAATAGAAAAAGATTATATTTGGATTTGTCCAAAATCTACTGAAATTATGGACAAAAAATTTAAAGAAAGATGTAGAATTGCAAAAATTCCTAAAAACATAAGAGCTTATATTAAAGAAAGAGAGATTAATTTAAAAAGTTTAGTGTTTTAAAAACTTTTTCATTTTTTTCATTTTAATAATTTCTAATCGTGTATCTTCTCTATGTTTTTTAAGAAAATTAATATTTTTAAAAAGCAGTTCTTCCAATTGTTTTAATTCAGATAGTTCTAAATCAAAATCTTCAATTCTACCTTCTACTAAATAATCATCATGCCATTTAACTAGAGCATCTGCTTTACTATTAGCATCTAAAGAATCAATATATATTAGCCTTTCTAAAGCTTTTATAGACCTGTTTCGTCTTTCCATGCGTCAATTAATCCTTGTGTAACTTTCATTACTTGATTTATAGAGTTAATATTATCATTAACACCTGCTGTAAAAAGCGTCTCAATTTGATAAAGATATAAACCATCAAGATAATAAGCTACATCTCCACCATCAAAATCAAGAACATTTCTTAATTCATCAAATATAGCAATTGATTTATTTATATATATAAATTTTGCTTCAATATTCCCATCTTCTATTGAACTTTTTACAAAAGACAAGTATTTAATAACTCCTTCATAAAGTTTTAAAACTAAAACATAAGGATCATCAGATACTGCATTTTGTTGATTATAGGCTTCTATTCCCATATAATATATCTCCATTCAATAATGTATTTTAATATTGTAGTATAGTATATATTTACTTAAATGTATTTAGCATAAGAATAAAATAATTTTTTATTCTTATGCAGAAGTTGATTGTTCAATCATTAATGATAAACCTGAAAATGATGTTTCATATTGAGTAATAATTGCCGAATAAGAAGCAAATTGTGTAGCTAACTGGCTATATTTATCTTCTAAAGCTTCTTCAGCTAATTCTAACTCATCATTTAAGTTATCCTCTCTTGTTTGAAGAGAACTTTCATATAAACCAATAACTCCCTCAGTATAACCCATATTATCAATTAATTCTTTAAGTTGAGTACCAATACCTTTATTTTCAGCAGTTCCAATAAAAATATTTTTCATTCCTTCTGGATCTTCTTCTAAAGCAGCATTAAAAACTGTGGAGTCTAAAGAAAGTACACCTGTTGAACCTAATTCAAACCCATAATTAAATATAGATTTATCAGAATTATCTCCATAAGAACCAAATAACTTATCTTTTACTTGTGATATAATATCCCTTAATGCAGATTTATCTTCAATAACTGAATCACTTGAATATAGTTCATCCTCAATTAAACCAATAAGTTCATTATATTTTGTAACAAAATCATTCATACTTGTTTCAATCGTACTAGTATCTTTTGATATATTAATACTAGATTCACCAGTTTTAGTTGCAGAAATTGTTAGTCCATCTACTTCTAAATTATTAGAAGAGATACTATACGCTACACCATCTACTGTTGCTTGCATATTTTGTGCTTTTAGAATATTATTTTCTTCAAGATCTAATCCTAAAGCTGTTGAAGCATCACCTGATATATTTAGAGCATTATCAACTCCAGTTTCATCACTTTTTAGAACTAATCTGTATGAATTGTTTCCTACTTGTTCAAGTGAAGCATTAATACCTTCTGTTAAATTAATTTCATCTGCTAACTCTTCGTAAGTCTTACCTTCAGTTGTAAAAGTTGTAGAATTAATAGTTAAATTACCAAGACCAGTAATAGCAACATCTTTAATTGTTTCATCAATTGTATTTGATTGATATACATCTTTTTGAGCTAAATCAGTAACATTAACTGTTGTAATCCCTGTATTTAAAGCTGATACATCATCAGCATTAAATACCACAGAATCTCCAGAAGTAGTTGCTGATTTTTGATCAAATGCAGTAGCTCCTCCAGTTACAAACAGGTCAAAAACTTTAACAGTTTCTAATAATTCATCAATTTTCTCATCAATAGTAGCAAATACTTCATTTTCTGTAGCTATATCTTCTATATCTGTTTCAATTGGGGCAACAGTTGATTCACGCTCTGCACTTTTCAACTTGTCAATTAATTCATTATTTAACGATGCAGCTTGTCCTGAACCTAAACCTAAAATACCATCAGCCATAATCTTTACCTCCTACTTAACTTTTTAATCCAAGTAATACTTGCAGCATTTCATCTATTGTAGTTATAATCTTTGCATTAGCAGTATAAGCTGCTTGGAATTTGATTAAATTTATCATTTCTTCATCTGAATCAACTTTAGTCAATAAGTCATATGAACTCTCTAAAGATTGAACAACACTCTCTTGTGTTTCTAATAAAAAATCATTGTTTTCTTTATCTGAAGCAACACTAATTCTTAATTCTTGAAAAAATTCTGATAGTGAAGAAGCAGAACTATTTGATGGATCTTGTTCTTCTCCTGTAAATGAAATATCTTTTTTCCATTGTAAAGTAGAAAGATAATCTAAATCTTTTTGATCTAAATCATTTACCGAATTTTCATTAAATTTAAGAGACATAACATCTGAGCCTGAAAATAAATTAATATTGTTAGATTCACTTGTCAAATATGCACTATCAATAGCAGAATCAACACTAATATCTCCATAAACATATTCTTCACCACTTTTCAAATAATTATCAGTTAAATCACTTAAAGTTTGTGCAAATGAATCTAATTTATCTTTATAACTTTGAATCTTATTATTATATGAAGTTGAATCTAAGTTATCAATTTGTGATTTTAGTATTCCACTATTAACAGGTATTTCTTTTTCATAAATAGCTAAATATACTCTTGATTGTGCTTCATCACTATAATCTTCATTTGCAAAGTAATTAACCTTATTCGTAATAGTTAAAGAATCTGAGTCATCACCTTGTTCAAGTAAAGTAATTCTACCTTCAAAGCTACCTTCTGTTCCTGAAACTTTTGATTTGACTAATAAAAAGTTATCTTGATCAGGATAAAGTAAGTTTTCATTTCCTTCTTCATCTACTTGATAATTACCATTATAAGCTTCAACTAAGTTAGCTAATTCTGTAGTAGTATTAATTTTATGACTTAAAGCTCTTATATAATTTGAAGAATCAACAGTAACACCTATTTCAAGAGTACCATCACCATCAACATCAAAATCCATAACTTCACCATTTTGTACGCTAACTTCAAATTCATTATTAATTTTATATGAAATAATATCATCATTGTCAAAAGTACCAATATTTATATTAGAAGCATCATCTTGCACATACTTATCAATTTGAGGTAATTGTTCTTCTTCAATACTAACTTCATTAACATTTATATTAGACCTAACTACTGTTTCTCCTGAAATCTTTAGTTCATAACTATCATTAATAGTTGAAACATCAATATCTACATATTGAGATAATTCTTTTTCTAAGAGATCTCTTTTATCTAAAAGTGCATTAGAAGAACTATTATATTCTCCTAATTTCTCATTTACATATCCAATTTCTTGAAGAATATCATTTATATTTGATACATTTGAATATAAGTCTTCTTTTTCTAAAGCTTCTTGTTTCTCAATACTTGAATAAATATTTTGTAATGATTTAACTAAGTTATTACCATCATTTTTTAAAGTAGTTTTCGCTATTTCTGAAGTAGGATTTGATCTTAGATTCTCTACTGATTGTAAATAATTATTTAAATCAATTGAGAAACCACTTTGATCTGTTTCATTAAATACAAATTCAACATTTCCAAGAGTAGAAGATAATTTCTCATACTCATTAACTTTAGAGTTTTCAGATATGATATTATCATACATATATTGTGAAGTTATTCTATACGAGCTACTAGCATCAACACCTTGACCTGTTAGACTACTACTTGTTTGTGAAATCTCACTAAGATTAACAACTCTTTTTTTATACCCAGGAGTATTCTCATTAGCAATATTATTTGATACATTTTCTACAGCAACTTGTGCGGCATTTAACCCTGTCTGAGAAACATTTAAAGTACTTAGCATCGAGACTCCTTTAAGTAAAGATTACTGATTATTACATTACAATTCTTAATTTTAGTTTAAAATGGCCAAATTGATCTAATTAATTTAGTTCCCCATGGTGTTTCTAATATATCTGCTTCTTCGCCTTCTTTATCATACAAAACTTTTAAATTTGCCATTTGAGAAGACTCAATTGAATTATCAGAAGTAATATCGTAGGGTCTAATTACACCACTTACAATGATTTTTTGTTTCTGCCCATCTATCAATAACTCTTTTGAACCTTTTATAAAATAATTACCATTTTGATATGTTTCTTCAATTATCGCAGAAATTGTTGTTTCAAAAGTTTCATCAAGTTCTGTCTTTACTTCACCTTTATCTGAAGTAGAACTATTTGTACTAAAACCAACACCTAATGTCCCATTTACTTTATTAGCTAAGCTATTAACTGTTCCATTTAAAGTATTTGTACCAGTTCCAGCTAATAAACCACCACCTAAATTATTATCTCTAGTACTTGTTAATTCTCTCTTGTTATTTGAATCAGAAGATAATGATTCGACAATGTTAATTTTAATAATATCACCAATTTGAAGATCTTTTTTATCAGCAAATAAAGAAGCACCTTGCATTGAATATAAAGATCCTTTATTGTTACGAGGAGCAGGATATTCTTTAGGAATTTGAATTTTTGGTTTAATAAAACTTATTTCTTGCTTAGATGTTACACCACAAGCTGTAAAAAAAACTGTGATAACAATTATAAGTATACTATTTCGCATTTAATCTACTTTCAACTATATATTTAACATCAATGGCAATAATTATTTCATTTAGAGTATTTTTTATTAATGCCATAGACCCATACCTAACTTTTAAAGCATCTAAATTAGTTTTGGGTTCACATATAATTACTACTTTATTTTCAATAATCTTTACATGCTGTATATATTTTTGACCTATTAAATCTACTGCCTTTTCAATTTCAGTAAGTATTGCCATTTCTAAATTTCTTTTATACTCTTTTTGTTTTTCAATTTCTATTTTTTCTGCTTTTTTTGTTTCAAGCTCTATTTTTTGTTTTTGTTCAAATTCTTTACTCATATACACATAGTAAGCAGCAAACATAGCTACCAATATAGCTAAGGAAATAATTTTAATGAATTTTTGTTTTTTATTTCTTTTTACGGCTACTATCATATTTCTATTTTATCACAAAAGTTGTAAATAATATTTTTTTAATATTATTTGCTTTTACATCTTCATTATTTGCTGTCATTTCATTAATAACTGCATTTATATCTTCTAAAAGTTCCTCTTTTAATAAAGCTTTACCACCAACTGTTAATAGTTCTTCTGAACTCCTAGCACTTATTTGCGCAATAACTACATCTATAATCTCAGCTCTATTTTCTTCAACTATTGAAGCTATTGTAGGTTCAACACTTTTTACAGCAAAAGACAACTTCATTAGTTTCTCTTTACCTCTAGAATTAGTAATATTTAATACTAAATCATCAATATTTGCTTTAAACATCTCTTTTGAGTTACCAGCTTGCTCTTTTTTAATCATTTGTTCTTGAGTTTGACCATTTTTAGGAGAGAACAAACCTTGAGAATATAAGAAATAAGCTCCACCTGCAACAGCTAATAATAAGATTACTACTAATGCAATTAATACTATAATCATACCGTTACCACCTGAGTTCTTTTTCCCATTGTTATTTTCTTCTTCAGCCATTATTATCCTTTTTTATTCTCTACTTTAAAATTTTGAAGCATTAATGTTAACTTTGCAGCATTTGGTACACTTAAATATTTCATTAATAATGTTACATTTTTTTCTTTTAATTTTAAAATTATATCAAAAACATCTTCAATTTTTCCATCATTAATCATTTTATTAAAAATTGAAGCTGCGATTTTTGGCTTCATAGAATTATATATTTTGGCTGTTTTACTATTAACTGTTTCTTTCATATCTTGTAAAATAGATAAATTTTTATCATGTAAAGATTGTATTTCTTTTTTTTCTTTTTTTATTTGATTAATAATAAGTTGTAATTCTTTTTTTCTATTCTGATACTCTTTTTCTTTTTGATTATAAAAAGAATTCAGATTTTTCTTTAATTCTTTTATCTCTATTCTTTCTTTTACTAATGCACTACTAGTTTCATTAGCAGAAAATAAATAAATAGGAAGTACCATAAACACAAGTATTTGTCTAATCAAATTGTAAACCTTTATCCAGAAATATATTTACTTTGAATATATTCATTAGCTTCTTCCTCTTCTGCAAGTAACATTTTTCTAATTGCTTCTTGTTTTTGTTCTTCTAAAATATATCCAAACTGTTCAGTCTCTTTTTGTAACTGTATTATATCTTTAATAAGGGATTCTAATTCTTCATTTAAAATATTTCTCTTTGATTCACTTTGTTGAATATGAAGTCTCATTGTATTTTTATGCATTTCAAGAATCGCAAAATCTGAAATTGCACCATACCTCTGAACACTTGTAGTATCAATTTGTGTTTTTGTAATTAAAATCTCTGCTTCTAATCTTTCAATTTTAGATAATAAAAGACCTTTTTGTACAAGTTTTTGATCTGTTTGTGTTTTTTTTAAATTATATAATTGTTCAATCATAACTAATTACCAAAAATCAATATTAAATCCCATAAATCTTTTGTATAAGTTTCAATATTCTCTCCAATCCAAGGTAATGATATCAAAATAAATCCTGATACAAATATAACTTTAGGCACAAAACTCAATGAGGCATCACTTACTTGTGTAACTGCTTGAAAAATTGAGATTATTAGTCCAATTACCATACTTACAAGTAAAGAGGGTAATCCTAATAATAGAATAATTTTTACAGTACTTTCAGAAATGGCAATTAAATCCATACTTAATCTTTTATTTTAACAGTTATTTCTAAAGTTTTATTATTCAATAATTTTGATATTAATTCAGCAATATCTTGGACGTTTGAACTTTTTAATTCAATTTGTTCACTACCTTTTTCTGTAATATCTGAATTATCAACACCCTCTAGTGCTTGTAAAATGTCTTTTTCATTTAATGAGTCAAGTTCTGTAAAATCATTAGGCATAGTATTTCCTTTTGTAAACTCTTTTTCCGTTGTATCATCTATGTCTTCATTCTTTAAGACCGATGTATCTTTTTTTTCTTTAATTGTATTTTCATCAAATGATTTTTCATCATCATAATCAGAAGAAATATTATTTAAACCTACATTCTCATCAAAATTAGTATTTAAACTATCTTCATCTTTTATTAAATTTTCTATTTCATCTAAATTAACATTTTTCTCTTCTTTTTTTTCTGAGCTTGAAAGAAGTTGCGATAATTCATCATCCAATTTAATATCTAAATCATTGTTGTCTTCATATGCTTCATCTACCATATCAATTATTGAATTTTGAATATTGGGTTCTAATTCTTTTTGTTCTTCATATTTTCTTAGAATATATTTAGGTATTTCTTTTAAAGAATCTACTGATAAATCCGCAATTCCATTATCTAATAAAAAAACTTCTTCAATACCATCTTTTGGTGTTAAAAATTTAATTTTTTGAGATAATGCATTTTTTTTAATGATTTTTTCATCATCGATTAAATAAATATCATTAGGATTTGCTTTAATTTTAGACTTTAAAACTTCCAAATCTTCAATGTCTTCAATAATACTATTACTATCTAATTTAAATTTTATATTTGCATGTTCTAAAGTTTTATGTATTTCTTTTTTAAAACTATTATTACCATAAATATAAATATTCAAATCAGCACCCTATAATAAATTTTATTACAATGATTATACCTTTTTTTATTAAATTTACGATAAAATAATTTAAATTAAGTGTAAGGTAACATATTGTGAAGTATTTTTTATTAGTATTGATTTTTTTCTCATCTTTATACTCTCAAACTATAAAGGATATTTCAAATATTATTGGAATAAGAGATAATCAACTTATCGGTTATGGGCTTGTTGTAGGACTTGCTGGGACTGGTGACAAATCAAAATTTACAATGCAATCACTGCAGAATTTACTTAGAAATTCTTATATAAAGATTCCAGCAGGATCAATTAATTCAAAAAATATTGCAGCAGTTATGGTAACAGGGAAGCTACCTCCATTTTCAAGACAAGGTGATAAAATAAAAGTAAAAGTTTCAACAATTGGTGACTCCAAATCAATTGATCATGGGGAGCTATTAATTACTCAATTAAAAGGTGTTGATGGTAAAGTTTATGCACTTTCACAAGGAACAATAGTTGCCAATGAAAATAATAAAACTACAGGTTTTATTTATGATGGCGCAACAGTAGAAAATGAAATTGATTTTAGTCTTCAAAATGAAGATTCTATTGCGCTGAGTTTATACAAAAGTTCAGCAAAAAATGCAGATTTAATTGAAACAAAAATTAATAAAAAATTTGGAAGAAAACTAGCTTATGCAGTTGATACAAGAACAATAAAAGTAAATAAACCTGATGAAATATCAATAATAAAATTCATTTCGATGGTTCAAACTATTCCTTTAAGTTCAAATTTTAAAAAGAAAATAATTATTGATATGAATAGACAATCAGTTATTGCAGGTGCTGATATACCAATATCTCCAGTTACAATTGCAAGAGATTCATTTACAATTAGAATTAAAAAATCTGCTTTAAATGATGCTGAATGGGTTGATAGGAAACTTAATAAAGGTGTTGATATAGGTGATGATGTCAAAATCGCTAACAAGCCAGCTATTAATATAAATAATGCAATGATTAATACAAAAAGAACTCCTACTATTTCTGATTTAGTAAGAGCAATGAAAGTAATGAAATTACCAATGAGTGAAATAATAGATACGCTAAAAATGATAAAAGAAATGGGCGCAATAGATGTTGAATTTGAGATAAGAGGATAATATGGCTGAATTTTTAAGTCAAGATGAAATAGATGCCCTCTTAGATATTGCAGAACAAGGTGAAGATATTGATGATGATTTACCAATTGAAAAAGTAATATCAAAAGAAAAGAATTACTCAATCTATGACTTTAAAAAACCTAATCGTATTTCAAGCGAACAATTTAAAGCTTTTTCTACAATACATGATAAGATGCTTAGAGATTTTATTACAGACCTTTCAGCAATGCTTAGAAAAATTGTAGATGTAAAACTATACTCAATTGAACAAATGACTTATGGAGAGTTTATACTTTCTATTCCACAAATCACTTCCTTAAATACTCTCTCTATTAAACCTATGGAAGGAAGAATTGTAGTAGAGTGTAATCCTGGTATTTCACATAAAATTATCGCAGAACTCTTAGGTTCTGGTGCTGTTAATACTAATGATAATATTGATAGAGAATTAACAGAAATAGAAGTAGAAGTTTTTGATCATTTTTATAATATGTTTATAAAAAATTTATATAAGATATGGGATGATATTAGTACTTTAAACTTTAAAACAGAATCAAGAGATACAAATGCAAATGCTATTCAAATTATTTCAGATCATGAAATAGTATTACTTGTAGTTCTTGAAATTACTATAGATGAAGAATCTGGTTTTTTATCAATTTGCTATCCAATATCATATATTGAACCTCTATTAAATAAAATTGTAGAAAAAGTATTTTCTGAAGGTAAACATAGGAAATCAAGTAGAAAGAAAGATATAACAACATTAATATCAGGTGCAAAAATGAAAATTGAAGCTATGATGGCAGAAACAGAATTAAGTACTGAAGATATTTTAAATTTAAAAGTTGATGATGTTATTGTATTTAATAAAAATGCAACATCTTCTTCAAATAAAATATATATAAATAAAAAAGAAAAGTTTTTATCATTATCTGGAATTTCGAATAATAGAAAAGCTGTTCAAATACAATCGAATTTAGATAAAGAAAAACTAGAAACATTAGAAATATTAAGAGTAATGAGAGAAGAAAGATTAGTAAAAGCTAAAGAGAAGTCTGCTAATATTAAAAGACTTCTCAAGGATAGAATAGTAAATAAAAAGAATTAACTTTTCTCAATACTCCAAGCTAAAGTTTCATTAGCATACATAGGTACTACATTTTCATTTTTATATTCATAAATAGCAGGAACTAAAAAATCCTTTTTTATAAATTTAATTGTTTTCTTTTTTGGAGTTAATTCATAAACTTTTTGTGCTGTTAATGACACAAAATCATTTAGATTATCTAAGCAATTATGTTTTTCAAATAACTCTACTAATACTTGAAGAGCAATTGGTGAAGTAAATACACCAGCAGCACAACCACAACACTCTTTTTTATGTTTTGGATGAGGAGCAGAATCACTTCCAAACATTAGTTTTGGATGAGCTTTAAGAGCTGCATTTAATAATGCTGATCTATCTTCAGGTCTTTTAGCAATTGGTTTACAAAATAAATGAGGTTGTAACATTCCACCTGCAACATCATCTAAAGTTATAAGTAAATGCTGTAATGTTACACTTGCGTGTAAGTTATCATATTTATCAAGTAAATCAATAGCATCTTTTGTTGTGATATGTTCCATAATAATTTTTAATTCAGGAAAAGCTTTTGCAATTGATTCATAAATTGGCATAAACTCTTTTTCTCTATCCATTACAAAACCATTTGTTTCACCATGAATACATAATGGAATTCCAAGTTTACTCATTGATGATAATGTTGGTCTTAAAACTTCAACATCCATTGAAGAGGCACCTGTTTCGGAATTGGTTGTAATTCCTGCTGGATAAAGTTTAATAGCGATAATATCATCTTTAATATCTTCTAAAAACTCATAAGAATAATCAGACTGAAAAAATAAAGTTACATAAGCATCAAAAATATCATCTTTACATGCATCTTTAATTCTTTGTTTGTACGATAATAATGCTTCTTTAGTAGTAATAGGAGGTACTAAGTTTGGCATTATTAAAGCACCAGAAAAAGTTTCTGAAGTAAGTGGCGCCACAAGTTTTAACATATCACCATCACGTAAGTGAAGGTGCATATCTAAAGGCTCGTGAATTTCAAAAGTAGTTAAACTACTCATTAAATAGCCTCCTCATCTTCCTCACCTGTTCTAATTCTAACAATTTTTTCAATAGATGATACAAATATTTTCCCATCACCAATTTTCCCTGTTTTTGCAGATTCAGTAATTAGTTTAATTGTACTATCAACATTTTCATCTGAAACAATTAATTCTAACTTAATTTTTGGAAGGAAATCAACAACATACTCAGCCCCTCTATATAATTCAGAGTGACCTTGTTGTCTACCGTAACCTTTTACATCAGATACTGTCATACCTGTAATTCCAGCTTCTGTTAAAGCATCTTTAACATCCTCTAATTTAAATGGTTTTATTACTGCTTCAATTTTTTTCAAAGTTAATCCTTTTTTTGTTATCTTTATTTTATCAAAATTTATTTAAATTTATATTATTAGAAGGCTCTTTTAAATTCTGGGTAAGCTTCTAAACCACACTCATCAACATCAAGACCTTGTACTTCTTCTTCTTCACCAGCTCTTAATGGCATAATCTTATTGATTATAAATAATACAATATATGAAGACACAAAAGCAAATACAGCTACAAGTAATATACCTTTTAGTTGTCCTAAAAGAGTTATATCAGCTCCATTTGAAGCAAATATACCAACAGCTATTGTTCCCCAAATACCATTTAATAAATGTACAGATAAAGCCCCTACTGGATCATCAATTCTTAATTTGTCAAAGAAAGTTACTCCAAATACAACAATAATTCCACCAATAGCTCCAATCAAAATAGGAGTATATATATCATACAAATCAGGTCCTGCAGTAATAGATACCAATCCACCTAATGCACCATTTAAAATCATGGTAATATCAAGTTTTTTATATCTAAAATACATAAAACATGCAACCATAATCGCACCAGCAAGACCTGCTGTATTTGTATTCATAATTGTAAGTGCAACCGCATCTGCATTCTCTTTAGATGCAATTGAACCTACTGAACCACCATTAAACCCAAACCAACCAATCCATAATAAAAAAGCACCTAAAGTTACTAAGGGAATATTTGATGCAGGAATTACTCTTATTCCACCTGTTTTTACATATCTTCCTTTTCTAGCACCAATTATTAAAATAGCAGCTAATAGTGCCCATCCACCCGTTGAATGAATTACAGTAGATCCAGCTAAATCATACATTGATAAAGAAAGAAAAGTCCCTTCTAAAAAGTTTAATCCCCATGTGATATTTACTATTATAGGATATAAAAAAGCTGCCATAATAACTGTAAATATAGCTAAAGGTACTATTTTTGCCCTTTCACTAACTCCCCCTGACATAATATTTATTGCTTTACCAACAAATGCCATTTGAAACATAAATGCAGCCCATTTACTCATGGAATCACTTCCAAAATCTCCAAAAGCAATAGAGTATCCAACTAATAAAAAAGTAAGTGAAGCGATTGCATATATTAAAGTATTTATTGTTAATACAGCTGTAACATTTTTAGTTCTAACAATCCCTGCTTCTAACATTGCAAAGCCTGGAACCATAAATATAATCAATGTCATTGCAAAAATTGCATATAACGTATCAATTATGTAAGAGATAGATTCTATATCCATAAATAAACCCTTTAAATTGTTTTATTTATATTATATAGATATATAAAATATTTAATTAAGTTAAATTGTATAATATATATACAATTTGAGAAAAAAGTATATTTTCTCAAATTATAAGTATAAATTATATAGCTTCAGAACCTCTTTCTTCAGTTCTAATTCTAACTACTTCATCTAAAGATGATACAAATATTTTACCATCTCCAATTTTCCCTGTTTTTGCAGAATTAACAATTGCACTTATTGCAGTCTCAACCATATCTTCTTGAACTACTAAATCAATTTTAATCTTTGGTAAAAAATCTACCACATATTCAGCCCCTCTATATAATTCAGAGTGACCTTGTTGTCTACCATAACCTTTTACATCATATACACTCATACCAGTAATTCCAACTTCAACAAGTGCGTCTTTTACATCTTCTAATTTAAAAGGTTTAATAATAACTTCTATTTTTTTCATATTTTAATTCCTTTACCTATGATCTTTTAAATTCTGGATATGCTTCTAAACCAGTTTCATGAATATCAAGACCATTGATCTCAGTTTCTTCATCAACTCTTAATCCAACTACCATATCTAATATTTTCCATACTATGAATGAAGATATAAATACAAATGCACCAATAACAACAATACCTTTAAGTTGAGCTAAAAGAGTAACTTCAGGATTAAATATACCAACAGCGATAGTTCCCCAAATACCTGCAACTAAATGAACAGATAAAGCCCCAACAGGATCATCAATTCTTAATTTATCCCATAATGGAACAGCAAATACAACTAATGCACCACCAACAATACCTTCAATAAATGCAACAATCATTCCTAAATCAGGACCTGCAGTACAAGAAACTAAACCAGCTAATGCACCATTTAAAACCATTGTTAAATCAACTTTTTTATATAATAGTTGAGTTAATAAAGCAGCCATAATAGCTCCAGCACAAGCAGCCATATTAGTATTAGCAACAACCATTGCTATACCATCAATATCACTTTTCGAACCAAGAGCTAATTGTGAACCACCATTAAATCCGAACCAACCAAGCCATAAAATAAATGTACCTAATGTAGCTAAAGTAAGATTTGAACCAGGGATTGGTCTAACTTGTCCATTTTTACCATATTTACCTTTTCTTGCGCCTAATATAAGAACACCTGCTAATGCAGCCCATCCACCAACAGAGTGAACAAGTGTTGACCCAGCAAAATCAGAGAAACCAGCAATAACACCACCAAGTTCAGTTCCACCCCATACCCAGTGACCTTGAATTGGATAAATAACACCTGATAAAACAACAACAAATAATAAGAATGGCCATAATTTCATTCTTTCAGCAATAGTTCCTGAAATAACAGAAGCAGCAGTTGCAACAAACATTACTTGGAAGAAGAAATCAGCAGCAGCAGGATATGCAGCATCTGGTGCACTTACCATATCAATTGTTGAAATACTACCCATAAATGAAGAACCTTCTCCATACATTAAGTTGTAACCTACGAAATAATACATAATACAAGAAATAGCAAATAACGCCATATTCTTTGTTAATACAGTCGCATTATTCTTTGTTCTTGTTAACCCAGCTTCTAGCATCGCAAAACCTGCAGCCATCCACATAACTAAGATTCCTGCAAATACGAACAGAAACCCATCTAAAATATATTTTACATCAGCAAAATTTTCCATAAGACCCCTTTGTCAATTTTTATAAGAGTATTATAAACGATATTGAATGATAAGTAAATATACCTTCTGTATATTTTATATACAAAAAACTGTATTCTTTTTAAATACAGCTATATAAATTCTGTTATATAGCTTTTAGCTAAGAAATTATAAAATAAGTAAAATAAAAGATAAAAAGTTGGGATATGTTTAAAAGTTTTATTAAAAAAAAATTTAGTGTTAATGATTTACTAAAAGAGTTATTAAACCCTATATTTGACCAAAAAAAAATTGATTCTATTTATAAAAATAGTAATATTGATCTAAATTCTCAAAATAGTGATAAAGAAACATTTCTACATTTATGTGCAAAAACTAACCGTATTCTCTCTGTAAAATGGCTATTAAGTAAAAATGTAAATACTGAAATAACAAATTTAGAAAATGAAACTGCTTTATTTCATTCATTATATTCAAATAATTTAAATTTAATAAAACTATTAATAGATGCTAAAGCAAATGTAAATCATTTAAATATTCACCATAGATCAATTATCCAAGAAGCTGTTATATCTTGTAACAATAAGCTAGTTAAATATTTAATTCCATATTCAAGTAATTTGTCAAATGAAGACAAATATGGAAATAATCTAATATTTGATGCTGTTTCAAATGGAAATAAAGAAATTATTACATTAATTGCATCATTAAAAGAAGTAAATATAAATCATACAAATCACGAAGGTGATACAATTTTACAACAACATATAGTCTTAAAAGATAATAATTTAGCTATAAAATTAATGAGATTAGGTGCAGACCCTACAATAAGAGATAAAAATGGGAAAAATTTCTTATTTTATACAATTTCAAATGGTTATAAAAATATTGCTATTTTAGAAACTGCAATTAAACTAAGATATAATATAAATATTAGAGCTTCTGATAATACAACAATTTTAATTGAATCAATTAATCATTATTTAAATACTAATGAACACAATCAAAAAGAAAACCATTTATTAATGATAAAAGAATTAATTGCAAAAGGTGTTGATATTCAAGCACTTGATGAAAAAAATGAAAGTGCATTTTATATTGCCACACGAAGTGCTGATGAAAAACTAATTGACTTATTCTTAGATAATGAATATATATCAATAAATCATCAGAATATTTATGGAGAAACTGTTTTATCTATTCTTATTCTGATGGGCGCACAAAATATCGAAATTATAAAAAAGTTTTTAAAACATAATGCTAATCCTAATATAAAAAATAAAAATGGTAAAAATTGTATTGAAATACTTAGTGATGTAATTTTATTTCTTCAAAATCAGAAACCAATAGACCCCAAACTCGAAAAAAATTTAAATATCAATGGTAATTATTTAACAGTACTTAATATACTTATCAAAGATTCCAATATTAACTTTAATCAATTAAATTCAAAAGGAAAACCTTTATTTTTTGATTCTATTTTATATTTTAATATGAACTTATTTAAAATATTTAGAGATTCTCATATAAATATTAATCTAAGAGATAATAAAGAACACAATATTATTTTTGAATTGATGGATTATAATGCTATTTATAAAAGTAAAAAAGATAGAAAACAGTATTTAGAATTAATGCAGAATCTACTTAATTTAGGTGTTGATGTTAATGCTAGAAATCATGAAGGGTTAACTCCTTTACATAAAGCAGTTGTTCAAGAATGTGAATACACTGTTAGACTATTTATTGAAGCAAAAGCCAATTTATATACTCTTGATAATAAAGGAAGAACTGTTATTCATAATTGTATTTGGAAAGATACTACGAGATATTTTAAATTGATAAATTCCTATAATCAAGATATCAAAAATATTCCAGATAAATTTGGATTAACACCAATTAACTATGCTGCATTTATGGATAAGAAACAGTTAGTTATTCAAATGCTTGATGCTGGAGCATTAATAAAAAATTCTTACAGTAAAGATCCTAAAATATTGAAATTTTTTGAGAAATTTCATAAAAATATTATCAATATAGAAGATGATATTGATAATGAGCTTGATAGAAGAAGTCTAAGATTATTAGCAAATGAAATGATTGAAGATTTTAATATGAAGAAGTAAGATAAATAATTAATCCTCCTTCTTTGAAGAAACTTACAATATATATTTCAAACTTAATTTCTCATAATAATTATCAAAAATATTTTAAATACTTTATATTTATCTTATAAATTAATATTTTATTCTTAATATTACATTAAATTTATGATTATTGATCGATGACTTTTCTAATTGATTATTTAATATACATTCAAAATAGTGGATAATTTCAAAAAACAAATACAATAATCTTATACTTACATTAAAGGAATAAAAATGGCAGGATTTAAAGATTTAAAAGGAAAAGGTCACGCTCCAACGTTGTTTATGGCTTTTCTTTATTTCGATATGAGTTTTATGGTTTGGACAATGCTAGGTCCTCTTAGTACAGAAATAGCTGAAGCATTAGCTTTAACTGGACATATTATGACAGCAGGTGAAAAAGCTACTTTACTTTCTCTTCCAATTCTTTCAGGAGCAATATTAAGAATATTACTTGGATTTGGTGTTGATAAAATCGGTGCAAAAACTACTGCACTTATTTCACAAGCAATTGTTATCGCAGCTTTATTAACTGCATTCTTTCAAGGTGAAAGTATTACATATAACGCATTATTAGTTGTAGCACTTGGTCTTGGTTTTGCAGGAGCATCATTCGCAGTTGCACTTCCACAAGCTGGTCAATGGTATCCACCAAAACTTCAAGGTGTTGTTTTAGGTATTGCGGGTGCTGGTAATATTGGTGTTGTTATTGACTTCTTATTTGCTCCAAAAATTGCAGAAATTTGGGGATGGGCTTCAGTATTTGGTGTTGGTGCAGTAATGGCAATTATTGTATTTATCGCTTATTTATTCTTAGCAAAAGATGCTCCAGAAGAAGTATATAAAAAGAATCCAAAGAAATTAAAAGATTATGTTAAACTTTTAAAAGATAAAGATACATGGTGGTTCTGTTTATTCTATGCTGTTTCATTTGGTGGATTTGTAGGATTTGCTGGATATATGAAAGTTTATTTAATGAATACATATCAAGTAGATATGTCAGCATTTGGTCTTGATGTATTAGATGAATCAAATGTTAAAGTAATTGCTGGATACTTTGGTGCTTTATGTATTTTTGCAGGTGCAGTTTTAAGACCAGTTGGTGGAGCAGTAGCTGATAAAATTGGTGGTGTTAAATCACTTTATTTCTTTTATGGAACGGTTGCTTTATTAGCAATTATAAATGCAACAATACAATTACCTTTTGCTCTTGCTATTTTCGTTTTATTCTTAATCATGGCAAATCTTGGTATGGCAAATGGTGCGGTGTTCCAACTTGTTCCTCAAAGATTTGGTAAAGATATTGGTATTATGACTGGTATTGTAGGATGTGCTGGTGGACTTGGTGGTACTGCATTAATCAAAACTCTTGGTTGGTCAAAAGGTGCATTTGATGGATATACAGCTGGATTCTTAATCTTCGCAATTGTTGTAATTGTTGCAATTTCTGGTATTTCATTTGTTAAAACTAGATGGAGAACTACTTGGGGAGTACAAGCAGGTGGTAGAATATAAAAAGAGCTTAGGCTCTTTTTATATTTATATTAAGACTCTTTTTTAGAATCTTAATATAAATATATAAAGGTTATCAATTGAGTAAAGCAACTATAACAACATCAGGGTTTTCACTAGCAAAAAGACAAGAGCTAACAGGTGAGGACTACTATGAAATTAAACAATTTAATGATTTAACAATAGCAGTAGTTTGTGATGGAGTTGGTTCTGCTGATGAAGGAGCATTAGCTGCAAAAAAAGTTACAAATCATCTAATTACAAACTTTAAAAATATTCCAAAAGCTTGGAGTATGGAAAAAGCAATTAAAACTTTTATAAAATCAATTAACTCTATTTTATATGCCCAATCAATTCAAGATTATGAAAGAGCTGAAATAGTAACTACTGTAACAATTTGTGTAATAAAAGGAAATAGATTATACGCTGCAAATGTTGGTGATACTAGAATATATTTATTTAGAGATAATCAATTAACACAACTTTCACATGATCATAATGAAGAAGGAATGCCCAGTGTTCTAAGTGAAGCTATTGGAATTTCTGATGATGTTGAAGTATTTTACTTTGAAAATAATATTCATAAAAATGATAAAATCCTAATGTGTAGTGATGGATTATATTCTTTAATGAGTGAGAACATGTTGTCAAAATATCTAGTTAATGGTGCATATAATATTGTAAAAAAAGCTAGCTCGCTTGTTGAAGAAAATTTGCCAGATGATACAACTGCAGTAATTTTAGAAATAAATGAAATAGATGAAATTCAAAAGTTTAAAGATTTACCTCTTAATATCCCAGAAAAATTACAAAAAGGTGATGTAATTGACGGTTATAAATTAACATTATCATTAATACAAAATGACCGAACTTGGATATGTGAAAAGAATTCTAAAGAATATGTAATAAAATTTGCACCATATGAAGCATTAGAAAATGAAGAAATCCTAGATTTATATATAAAAGAAGTTTGGAATGCAAAAAGGCTAAAAGCTGGATTTTTCCCTAAATCAGTAGTACCCAAACAAAGAACTGCACGATATTATATAATGACAAAACTTGAAGGTATCACACTAAAACAATATCTAAAGAAAAGAACCTTATCAATTGAAGAATCAATTAACCTAGCTAAAACTCTACTTTCAATGAGTCAATATCTTTTAAAATTTAACCTTGTTCATGGTGATATTAAACCTGAAAATATTATTGTAATGCAAAGAGATGGAAAACGAATTTTTAAAGTTATAGATTTTGGTTCAATTACTGAAATTTTTTCACTTACTAATAAAGCTGGAACTCCTTCTTATCTTGCACCAGAAAGATTTCAAGAAAGTGCAATAAATGAAAAAACTGAACTTTATTCAATTGGTGTTACATTATATGAATCATTAACACAAAAATTCCCATATGGAGAAATAGAACCTTTTCAGAACCTTAGTTTTAAAGATGTGAAACTTCCTCAAAAATATAATAAAAATATTCCTCTTTGGTTAGAAAGTATTATATTAAGATCCACTTGTGTAGATCAAGATTTAAGGTATTCAAATTATTCACTAATGAAATTTGAATTTGATAATCCTCAAAAAGTATCAGCTTTTTTTAATAAAAATACTCCATTATTAAAAAGAAATCCATTGATTGTTTATAAAGTTGCATTTGGAATTTCTCTATTAATAAATTTTATTTTATTTTTAAATAATTAGTTGAAGGTGTCTAGTAATTAGATAGATATTACTTAATTTTACATAAAAACTATGTATAATTAATATTAAATTGTAAAGTAAGGCATAAAAAATGATAAAGTCAGTTTGTGGTTATTGTGGTGTTGGTTGTGGAATAGAATTTGAAGAAAATAAACTTTTAGGAGATGTGGCTTATCCCGTAAATGAAGGAAAACTTTGTTCAAAAGGTATTTCAGAACTTATAAGTATACAAACACCAACAAGATTATTACGACCAGTAAAAAGAAGTAATATAAATGATGAATACAAGGTGTCATCATGGGAAGATACAATCAAGCTTATATCTGGAAAAATTAAAACTACATCAAAAGAAAAAATTGGGATTTATTTATCAGGACAGTTACTTACTGAAGATTATTATATAGCCAATAAACTTGGAAAAGGTTTTATAGGTACTAATAATGTAGATACAAATAGTAGAACATGTATGTCAAGTGCAGTAACTGCACATAAAAAAGCTTTTGGAATTGATTATGTTCCTGTTAGAATGGAAGATGTTCATCATGCTGATTTATTGATTTTAGCAGGTGCAAATACTGCTGAAGCTCATGTAGTATTTCATAACCGTATAAAAAAAGCCAAAAAAGCTGGATTAAAAATAATCGTAATTGACCCTAGATTTACAGATACTGCAAAAATTGCTGATTTACATCTTCCTTTAAGACCAAATAGTGATATTGATTTTTTTAATCTTGTTTCAAAAAGAATAATTGATGAAAATCTAGTAGATGAAGAGTTTATTTCAAATTATGTAAATAACTATGAACTTTTAAAAAATAAATTTAAAAGAGTTCCCGTAACAAAACTATTAAAAAGAACAGGTTTATCAAAAGAACAATTTGAAGAATTTTGGACACTTTATAAAAGTTCACCAAATATTATAAGTGCGTGGACAATGGGATTAAATCAATCTTCACAAGGAGTTGATAAGAACCTTGCATTAATTAATACACATTTATTAACTGGAAAAATATTTAAAAAGGGAAATGGACCTTTTTCACTTACAGGACAACCAAATGCAATGGGTGGAAGAGAAGTTGGTGGACTTTCAACTATGCTTGCTGTGCATTTTGGATTTGATAAAGAAGCTATTAAAAAAGTGTCCCAATTTTGGAATACTAAAAATATTGATAATAAACCTGGTTTGACAGCAACGCAAATGATGGAAGCAAAACTTGATGTATTAATAGTATGTCATACAGACCCTGTTTATCACTTACCAAATAGAAATAAAGTAGAAAGACTTATCAAAGAAATTCCATTGGTTATAGAAATAAATGCTTATGAAAATTCTGAAACCGCAAAATTCTCACATATAAGACTTCCTGCTGCTCCATGGGGTGAAAAAGAAGGAACACAAACAAATCTTGATAGAACAATTACAAAACAAGAAAGACTTACAAGAACTTCAATAGACTGTAAACCTGACTGGGAAATTTTTCAGTTAATTGCACAAGAGTTAGGTTTTAAAGAAGAGTTTAATTTTCAAAATCCTCAAGAGATTTTTGAAGAGTATCAAGAAATGACAAAATTAAACCCTCATTTAAATATGAGCGAAATTTCTTATAAAGATTTAGGAAATAAACCTTTTATTTGGGGAGAAGATATTAGAGCAAATAAACAATTCTTTACTGAAAATAAAAAAGCAAATCTACATTTTGTAGAAAATAAACTACTTTCGGAAAAAACAAATTTAGAATATCCACTAATTCTTTTAACAGGAAGAACAAGAGATCAATGGCATAGTGGAACAAAAACAAATTTACCTAAAACTCTTCTAAGATTTAAAGATTTAGACTTTTGTGAAATTCATCCCAAAAATGCAAAAAATTTAAATATAAAAGACGGTGATATTATAAAAATATCTTCAATAAGAGGTGAAATTAATTCAAAGGCACAACTAACAGATAGAATCAGAATAGACACAATCTTTGTGCCAATAAGCAATAGAGAAGTAAACTACCTAACAAGTGATTTATTAGATAAAGATTCCTTACAACCTGATTATAATCATTCAGCTGTGAAAATTGAGAAGGTTTAAAATCAAAATATATCAAGGTTAATATAATAAATTCATCTGTTAATATACCGTTAAGATAAGATTTATAAATGATTAAAGCCTTACTGTTATAATTTCAGTATAAAAAATAAAGGATTTCAAATGAAAACAAAATTATTAATAGCAACAGCTTTAGCAGCAGTATTAAGTACAGGTGTTTATGCAGCAGGTAATGACCAAGGTCAAGGTATGATGAAAAAAGGTATGAACAGTGATAAACAATCTTGTCATAGACATATGAAAAAAGGTCAAATGAAAGGTCAGAAAGGTCCATTGTCATTGATAAGACAATTAAACTTAACAACAGATCAACATAAACAAATTAGACAAATCAAACAAGATTTAATGAAAAAAAGAGTTACTCCAAATGTTGCATTTACAAGTAATTCATTTGACAAAGCAAAATTCATTCAAATTATGAAAGAAAAAAGAGATAACAAAATTGAATTAAAAGCTGAAATGATAGATAGAGTTTATAATGTTTTAACATCAAAACAAAAAGAACAATTTAAAGTTCTTATGGATTTAAAAGCAGAAAAAAGAATGGCTATGATGGAAAAAAGAATGAATCATGGTAAAAATCACAACGGTCAAAAATAGTATAATCTAAAAAATACGAGGAGTTATCTCACTCCTTGTATCTTTAAATCTAAGAATAAATAGCTTGATACAACAACCAAAAAGATATAAAAATCAACATCCCACCAAATATTTTACTTTGTAATTCAACTGCATAAGATGATGCAAATTTTTGTGCCATCCAAGAACCTCCATAAGACCAAGTCATATGAGTAAATAAGTTTAAAAGCAATAGCGAAAAACTAAGAGTAAGTACTTCATATACAATTGAATTTTCAGGATTTAAAAACTGTGAATACATTGTTATTACAATTGTAATTCCCTTTATATTTAAAGCTTGTGAAATAACTCCATCAATAAATCTAAGTTTTGTTTTTCCTTCTTTTCTTTGTATATCTTTACGAAGTAAAAACTTATAACCTAGCCAAAAAATATACGCTACTCCAAGTATTTGAACAAAAATAAACACCCTAGGATAAGCACTAAGAATTGCACTTAGTCCAAAACCTGCTAATAGGGCATACGATGTATATACTAAATTAAGACCTAGTATAAAAGGAATTGATTGTCTAAATCCATTTGTCGCTCCGCAAACTGCACAAAGTACATTTCCAGGACCTGCACTAAATACTAGTGGAAATATTACTGCAAACCATAAGGCTAATTGGGCAAATGAATCCATATTAAGATAATGCTTCAATCCACTCTAAAACTTGAGCTAGACTTTTTTCATCTTTATTTGATATAAAAACATAAGGTTTATTTTTTCTATTTGCTTTTACATCTTCTTCCATTGATTTTAAATCAACTCCAACATATGGAGCTAAATCTGTTTTATTTACAACTAATAAATCAGAAAAAAGTAAACCTGCACCTTTTTTTCTTGGAATATCAGCACCTTGTGCAGTATCAATTATATACATATAATAATCAATTAATTCATAAGAAAAAGTAGCACTCAAATTATCTCCACCACTTTCTACAAAAATAATATCAGGATTAAACTTTTCTTCTAATTCCTGAACAGCTTTTAAATTCATAGAAATATCATCACGAATTGCAGTATGTGGACAACCACCCGTTTCTACTCCAATAATTTGCTCTGATGGTAAATCAAGTGTTTGTTTCAGATAATTTGCATCTTCTGTTGTATAAATATCATTTGTAACAATACCTATTTTGTATTTATCTTTTAATATATTTGTAACAGTTTCAATTAGTGAAGTTTTTCCACTTCCTACAGGTCCTGCTATTCCTATTTTTAAACTCATTTATTGTTTCCTTTTATGTAACGAACATTTTTGGTTCTAGTGTTTTATGTTCAAAAATTATCTCTTCAAATAGTGGATTAAAATTTGTAATTTTACTATCAAAATTAAAATCTATATTTTCTAATATTTCATCAAACTCAAAAAGCATCTTTTGTACTTGAGAGGGTTTGATTCTTGATATCTTAAGTGTAGTTGCTGCAATATTTATAAGATTTTTCTTAGTCCACATAACAATAAAATTTTCAATACTAATATCTAAATCATACGCATATGAAGCTAGTACAACTAATTCATTTACATCACTTTTCTTATTTTCTATAAAAGAAAAATACTCTTTTACTTCATCTTTTAAAAGAGTATCTTTGATTTGAACATAATAATTATGTCCAATATCTCTTGATGCTTTTGCATACTCGTATGTAAGATATGAAGAAATTTCATTATCAAGTTTTTTAAGTAAAGCTAATTTATTTTCATATAAATATTTATATGTTTTTTGAACATAAACAAACTCCATTTTAGAATATTGGTCAATAATCAAGTTTTTAAGATATATTTTTAAACTATCAATATCTTTTACTTTTTCTTTTACAATATGAGGTTCTAGCCCAAAAGAATGTACAAAAACACCTGAGGGAAAAGTTCCATCAAGTATTTGCATAAATCTACTAAGTGATTTTAATTTGATTGAATTAGTGTGAGTGATGTGCTTTTCCATTCGCTTTAAAATATCCTGTAGTTTTAATGATTTTTATATCATCATTTTTATATGCATTTTCAATTATATCAGCTAATGAAATATCATCTAAAACTACAATTTTCATATCATCAATCATTACAGGTTGATGTCTATTACCTATTTCATAAGCTACTTTTGCAAAATTTAAAGCATCAGTAAATTCAAATATATAAATATTATCTTCACTTCTTTTAACTTTAATTGCATAACCATCCTCGTCAACTAAAATATCATTTTCATGAAGATGTGTGAATTTTGCTTTTATAATAAAATTCACACCATTATTTGATACAGCTGTAAGATTTGGCTTTTGCATATCAAACCATGATAATTCTACCTCATCATTAGATTCAATATCTTTTTTTATTTCTATTACTTTTTTAATCAAAAAATATCCTTATATAATATATATACAATTGTATAAAAATTTAACTATTATAATCTATTTTCATTGTTTATAAAACAAACAATTTATCTGAAATATTGTTAATCATTAAGCATATAAATTTATTTTATTATCTTTATACTGATTATTTAGTATTATTATAACTACTTGACTAAGATTAGGAATATTATGCATCATTTAGAAGAAGACTTATTAGAAAGAAAAGATGAGATAGATTTTTTAATATTATATCTAACAAATAGATATGGTAGATCAAAAGATACATCATTTGAAAATAAATCATTTGTTTTAAATATCAATGCAAATTGGGGTTCTGGTAAAACATATTTCTTAAAAAGTTTATCAAATAAATTACAAGAGCAGAATTATTCTGTTGTAGAATTTGATGCATGGAAAAATGATTATACTAAAGAACCTCTTCTTGCATTTGTATCAGAGATAAGTAATTCATTTGATAATAATCCTATTATCGATGAATCGAAAACCAAAAAATTCATAAAATCTTCAACTACATTATTTGCTTCTTTTTTTGTTAAACAATTAACAGGAATGTCCTTAGAGACTTTTTCAGAGAATATTACAAATATATCTGATGATACTCAAGATTCTATTACAGAATTAACAACTAATTTATCAAAAGATTTAATAAAGAATCATATTGAGATAAAAAATAGTATAAAAGTTTTTAAAAATAGTATAAACTCTATTATAGAAGATTTAAAAGATAAAAAACTACCAATGTTTATTTTAATTGATGAACTCGATAGATGTAGACCTAACTATGCAATAGAATTACTTGAAAATATAAAACATCTATTTGATATAGAAGGTTTATATTTTATAATAGCAACAGATTCAACTCAATTATCTTACTCAATAAATGCTGTTTATGGAAATAAATTTGCATCAGAAAAGTACCTAAAAAGATTTTTCGACCAAGAATATAAGCTAAAAACTCCTAGTAATTATGAATATATAAATAGTCTATTTAAAAAGTACAATCTATTAGATGATGAAATACTCTTTTCACCTTTAGAAGAAGGATTTTATGAAAAAGTAAATACAAAAGTAAAACTATTTGAGCTATTCGTAGAATTATTTGATTTAAAACCAAGAGATATAAATCAAGTTATGATTTCTTTACATGCAATAAGAATTACATATAATTCAGAATTTAAAATACATTTACCTTATTTATTATTTTTAATCATGTTAAAACATAGTGATAATAATAGATATAAAGAGTTCTTAGAAATTATAAAAAATAAAAGAACAAGTAATAAACCATTTGAAGAATTAATGTTAGAAATAAATACTAATTATTCAGATATTAAAGTAAAAACACATGTACTTCAATCTAATAAAAATGATATTCCTTTATTTTCAATAATTACATTTTTCGCTGAATTTTACTCTATGGAATACAAAGATTTTAAGAGAAGTAAAACTTCATCTAATATTTTAGGAATAATTAAACAATCAATAAAAGAAGAAGATACTAGCACTTATGAGGATGATAAAATAGTTAATATATCAATTTTTAATTATCCTAATTTAGTTGAACACACTGGACAATTAAGTTAAAGCATAACAATTTAACTATGAAGATTTATAATAGAAAAAAACACTCTAATTATAAATCTTCAAAACTAATCATACTTCCTAAAACATAAAATATTTTTTAGCCATAGGCACAGTTGTAACATAATCAGATTCGATTAATTCACCATCAACGAAAACATCATACGTTTCAGGGTCAACTACAATATCTCCAATAAAG
This sequence comes from Poseidonibacter antarcticus, assembly GCF_003667345.1. Taxonomy (NCBI): domain Bacteria; kingdom Pseudomonadati; phylum Campylobacterota; class Epsilonproteobacteria; order Campylobacterales; family Arcobacteraceae; genus Poseidonibacter; species Poseidonibacter antarcticus. The sequence goes on along the minus strand of NZ_RCWF01000003.1, from coordinate 77,661 downwards.
TCATTTAACTTCATATCTTTTTTACCGATATTTCTAGTATTTTTAACAGCTAATACTTGTTTATCAATTCCTAGTTTTTCTTTTAAGTTTGTACTTGCTACTTTTGAAGTAAATATAGCACTAATTTTAGCACTGGCTTTTCCATGTGATCCAAACATTTTTCTATATAAATTTGGTTCTGGTGTTGGAATTGAGGCATTTGCATCACCCATTACAGAAACGGCAATAAATCCACCCTTAATTACTAAACTTGGTTTTACACCAAAAAATGCTCTGTCCCACATAACAAGGTCAGCCATTTTACCAACTTCAACACTTCCTACATGCTCATCAATACCACAAGCAATTGCAGGATTAATAGTATATTTTGCGATATATCTTTTGATTCTAGTATTATCACTTCTTTGCGTATCAGGAGCTAAGGCACCACGTTGTTTTTTCATAGAATCAGCAACTTGCCAAGTTCTTATAAGTACTTCACCTACTCTTCCCATTGCTTGAGAATCTGAACTTGTAATAGAAATTGCACCAATATCATGAAGTACATCTTCAGCAGCAATTGTTTTACCTCGTATTCTTGATTCTGCAAAACTTACATCTTCAGGAATCTTTGGACTTAAATGGTGACAAACCATTAACATATCAAGATGTTCTTCTATTGTATTTTTTGTATAAGGAAGTGTTGGATTTGTAGATGATGGTAATACATTTGCAAGTCCTGCAACTTTCATAATATCAGGAGCATGACCTCCTCCTGCACCTTCAGAATGGAAAGTATGAATAGTTCTATTTTTAAAAGCCCCTACAGTATTTTCTACAAAACCTGATTCGTTTAAAGTATCTGTATGAATTGCAACTTGCACATCAAAATCATCGGCAACTTTTAAACAAGTATCAATTGCATTTGGAGTACTTCCCCAATCTTCATGAAGTTTAAGACCCATTGCGCCTGCTTGGATTTGTGATTGAAGTGCTTCATATGAACTTGAATTCCCTTTACCCATAAAACCAAAGTTTAAAGGATAGTTTTCAACCGATTCAATCATTTTTGAAATATTCCACTCACCTGGAGTACAAGTAGTTGCATTAGTTCCAGTATTTGGTCCAGTTCCACCTCCTACCATTGTAGTAACTCCACTTGATAAGGCTTCATCTATTTGAGTAGGAGAGATAAAGTGAATATGTGAGTCAATTCCACCTGCTGTTATTACTTTTCCTTCAGCTGAAAGTATCTCTGTATTAGCTCCAATTTCTAAACCATCTGTAATTCCATCACATAGATTTGGATTTCCTGCTTTTCCTATTGCTGATATTTTTCCATCTTTGATTCCGATATCTGCTTTATAAATTCCAGTATAATCAATTACTACTGCATTTGTAATAATCAAATCTGCAACATCAACAGCAGTTGGACTTTGAGCCATTCCATCTCGTATTGTTTTACCACCACCAAACTTTACTTCTTCACCGTAAGTTGTATAATCTTTTTCAATTTCTGCTATTAATGAAGTATCTGCAAGTCTAAATCTATCACCAGTTGTTGGTCCAAACATTGAAGCATATTTTTGTTTTGAAATTTTCATATTATTTCTCTCCTAAAAAAACTGCAAGGTTTTGCATTGCTTTTTGTTTTGTTGATTCATCATCTAAGTTACCCTCAACCAAAGCATTAAATCCACTCATATATCTTTTACCTGTAAAGACAACAAGATTAACCTCTTTTTTACTTCCTGGTTCAAACCGTACAGATGTACCTGCTGCTACATCAAGTCTTTTACCATAAGCTAGTTCTCTATCAAAGCTAAGGTTAGAATTTACCTCAAAAAAGTGATAATGAGAACCTACTTGAATAGGTCTATCACCTGTATTCTCAACTTCAATTGTATCAATAGTACAATTTTCATTTAATTGTATTTCACCATCATCAACAATATATTCACCAGGGACCATTGAATCATTTGCTTGGATTGGACTATGAACAGTTACAAGTTTTGTACCATCATCAAAAGTTGCTTCAACTTGAACCATATCCATCATAGAAGCAATTCCGTCCATTACATCAGTTTCATCTAAAACTTTTGTAGCATCAACCATAAGTTGTGCAACACTTTTTCCATCTCTTGCACCTTCAAGTATATATGAAGTAATAATTGCAGTAGCTTCTGGAAAATTAAGCTTACACCCTCTTTCTTTTCGCTCAAGTGCAAGTTTTGCAGCTGTATATATCATCAACTTTTCTTGTTCTCTGTTTGTCAATAACATCTATTCACCTTTTTCAGAATTGTATAAAATATTTATCATTGTAGATATTATATACTTTTTACTAAATATTAACTCTCTACTTCTTTATAAAAACTATACAATATGAGAGAATACTACTCTTTTTATTGATTTAACAAAAAGTCTCTTACTTTTAAAAGTTGTGCAGTAATACTAATAGCTATTTCATTTGGATTATTTGATCCAAACTTTTCACCCATTGGACAAAAAAACTCATTTTTTAGATTTTCTTCTTTTAGTTGTCTATCTAATTTATGTCTTTTATTTTTTGCACCAATTACACCAATATAGGGGAAAATATCTTTTTTTATAACTTCTTTTAAAATTGGATAATCAAATTTATGACCTGGTGTCATAATCAAAACATAAGATTTAGTAGAGATATTTTCAATTTCATCTGTATATTGTGATACTTTGATTAATTCTAATTTTGGTGATTTTGGTAATTTATCCAACCAATCTTGTCTTATATCTATACATTTTATTTTACAATCAAGATTTAAAAGTGTTCGTATCACTGATTGTGAGACATGCCCTGCTCCAAAAACTGTGATTTCCCAAGCTTCTTTTGTCTCTATTTTTTCAAATAAAAGATTTGCTGAACCTCCGCAAGTCATTTTTAAATCTTTATTTAAATTAATTTCTTTATATAAAGTTTTAAGTTCTTCATCTTTTAATAACTCTTGTGCAATTGATATTGCATTTTTTTCAAAAGCTCCACCGCCTACTGTTCCAAAAGCAATACCATCAGGAGTGATAATCATTTTTGAGCCTATATCTTGTGGTACTGAGTTTTTTTTATCTGTTAAGGTTGTGATTACAAAAGAGATATTATTTTCTCTTAGCTTTTGACAAGCTAGGAGAAATTCATCAAATACAAAATTCATTTTTATGCCTTTAACTCTTCTAATTTCATTAAAATTGCTTCATTTGTTGCAGGTGAGTTAAGTTTTACTATTTCTTTTGATTTTGCTCTATATCTTAAAGCATCTTTTGCAGCTGTAAAAACACTAATTCCTAATAAAAATGGCGGTTCACCTACTGCTTTTGAGCGTCTTACATTCATTGTTGTTGTATTATTTTCTATAAAATCAATATTAAATTCTCTTGGCATATCTTGAATACTTGGTATTTTATATGTAGTTGGTGAATGAGATAATAACTCACCTTTAGGAGAATAACAAAGTTTTTCTAAACTTACCCAACCTTGAGCTTGAACAAATGCACCTGCTACTTGTCCTTCATCGATTCCTGGATTTATCATTCGTCCTAAATCCATAATAATATCTGTTTTTAAAAGTTTCATAGAACCTGTAAATTCGTCAATACTAACTTCACTTAAAGCAACACCATTTGTAAAGTAATTAAAAGCTTTTCCTCTTCCTGTATTTTTATCAAAACCTAAATCTTCAGTTTTAAAATGAGCATATTCACATAATGAAACTCTATTTACATATGCAATATTTAAAACCTCTTCAAAAGAGATTTCTTTCTTTTCTATTGGATCAATTATCATTCCTGATTTAAACTCTAATCTTTGGAAATCTTCTTCAATATCAAGTGAGTATTCATCAACTGTATTAAAAACTTTTCCACTAAATTTTTGCCAAGCTACTTTTTGAATTCTTTCTTTTAATACAAGTGCAGCTTTTAATGCAGCTCCACCATTTATATCAGAACCACTCGAAGCTGCTGTTGGAGATGTATTTGCATTTCTTTGTGTTGATGTTGACATTATGATTACTTTTTTAGGCTCCATATCAAAAACCTCAGCAATAATTTGTGCAATTTTTGTATTAACTCCTTGTCCCATTTCTGTAGCACCTGTTGATGCTTGAATTGTTCCATCAAGGTGAATATTGATTAAAGCATTTCCTTGATTTAAATGTCGTGCAGTAAAAGCAATACCAAATTTAACTGCTGTTAAAGATAGTCCTTTTATTGTTCCTGTATTTTTAGCATTAAAAGCATCTATTTCTTTTCTTCTTTCATAATAGTTTGAGCTTTTTTCTATTTTTTCAAATAATTCGGGAAGTTTATTATTGATAACTTTTTGAGCATAAGGAGTTGTACAGTCATCACCTTTATAATAATTTTCTTTTCTAATATCTAAAGAATCAAGATTTAAAAAGTTTGCAATATCTTCAATTAATGTTTCAATTACAAAAGTTCCTTGTGGACCACCAAAACCTCTAAATGCAGTATTCGAAGGATAGTTTGTTTTACAAACTCTTCCAGAAATATATGCATTTTCTAAATCGTAAGCACCATCAAGGTGAAACATAACTCTCTCTAAAATAGAAGGACTTACATCTGTATAAGCTCCACCATCTGAATATGTATGAGCTTCAAGTGCTGTGATTTTTCCATTATTTTCAAAAGCAACCTTATAAAAAGTTTTTACAGGATGACGTTTCCCTGTAATTTTCATATCTTCATCTTTTGTTAAAATTATTCTTGCAGGACGATTAAGTTTTTTTGCAACAATTCCTGCATAAGAAGCAAATGCTGCAGGTTGTGATTCTTTTCCTCCAAAACCTCCACCCATTCTTTTTACTATACAAGATACTTGATTTAAAGGAAGTCCAAGTGCGTGAGCTACTACATGTTGTGTTTCTGTTGAATGTTGAGATGAACTATGAACTTCAACCCCACCATCTTCTAAAGGATAAACAACAGCAGCTTGTGATTCTAAATAAAAGTGTTCTTGTCCACCTGAATAAAAATCACCTTCTAATATATTTGAAGCATTTTCAAAAGCTTTTTTAATATCACCTTTTTCAAAAGGTGTCGCTGTATAGTGAAAATCTTTTTGCTTTATTGCTGTATCAATACTTAAAACTGCTTCAAGTTCTTCTACTTCAACTGCAACTAAAGCTTTTGCTTCTTCAAAAGAAGCTCTGTCTTTACAAGCTAATATTGCAATAGGTTCATCAAAATGTTCAATCTCTTTTGCTAATAATGATTGGTCATGAACAATTGTTCCCCACTTATTACTAACAAAATCTTCTGCGGTATATCCAGCATAAACATCTTCAAGTTCTAAAGCTTTTGTGAAATCTATATTTTTAACAATTCCTTTTGCACACTTTGAGGTAATAAGACCTACAAATACTTCATTTGTCATTGCAACTCTATCATCTATAAAAACACTTTTCCCTGTTACGTGAGTATAAGCTGAATCGTGTGGTATATTTTTTCCATGTGACATTATGCAACCTCTCTTTGTGAAGTTACTTCACTATAAAATTTCATTAATAAATTTTGACAAAGTTTTATTCTAAATTCACTACTTCCTCTATGATCACTAAAAGGTGTTAATAAACTAGGAATTAAAGAAATAGCTTCTTTAAAATACTCCTCTTTTAATTCTTTATTTAAAAGAACTTCTTCTAAGGCTTTAGCTTTATATACAGTTGCTGCAACTCCACCATAAGCTATTGAGATATCAATAATTTTTTCATCTTCTATCTTATACCCAATTGCAAGAGATACTACAGAAATATCTAAATCTTTTCTAGCAGATACTTTATATATTTTAAACTCTTTATCTTTTTTTGGAATTTTCACTTTTGTAATAATTTCATCATCTTTTAAAGCAAACTGTTTATAACCTAAATAAAAATCAGGAATTAAAATATCTCTTTGTCCATTTGCACTTACTAATTCCAAAGAAGCATCACTTACATATAAAAAAGGAATAGTATCACCAATAGGAGAACCATTTGCAATATTCCCTATAAGCGTTCCTTTATTTTTGATTTGTGGAGATGCAAATACTTTTAAAGAGTTTGCAAACTCTTCAAAATATTCTTCACAGCTTTTTTCAACATCTGTTAAACTAACTCTTGAAGAAAATGATACAAAATCATCATTGTCTTGTATTTCATATAATTCATCCACATTTATCAAAGATACAAATTTTTTAGTTTTGTTATAACCTTTATTTACAAATACAGAAATATCAGTACCTCCAGAAATCACACTATAATTTTCTGTTTTTAACTCAACTGCACGTTTTATAGTTTTAGGTAAAATAATACTAATTTCTTTTTCCTTATCATCTAGTACAACTTCATCTTTAAATGCAATTTCAAGTTCTTCTTGAATTTCTTTTGAATCATATCTTTCAAACAGTGGTTTGATTTCACTTAAATCTAAAGACATTCCAGCTTCAACAATACCTTTGTATCCTGTACATCTACACAAGTTTCCAGTAGTATAATTTTTTACTTTTTTCATATCTACATTTTTATTTGCAGCAATTAAATCATCACTCATAGACACTAAAGCATTTACAATTCCAGGAGTACAAAATCCACATTGAGTTCCGTGATGTTTCGCCATTGCTTCTTGAACAGGATGAATTGAATTTGAAGTTTCAATTCCTTCAATAGTAATAATATGACAACAATCAAGTACATATAAAGGTGCAATACATGAATTTATACTAGAAAAAGTTGTTTTCTTTTTATCTATATATCTGTGAAGTAAAACAGTACATGCACCACAATCTCCTTCAGAACAAACAATTTTTGTTCCTTTCATACCTAAGGTATCTCTTAAATATTCAGAAAGGTTCTGCTTAGCATAAATACTTGAAACCTTATGTTTTTTCCCATTAATAAATAATAATATATAATCTCTCATTTTTATTTCCTATTCTTATATTTTCTTCTATATTCATGAAGTATTGGTTCTGTATAACCTGAAGGTTGTTCTTTTCCTTTAAAAACTAAATCACACGCAGCTTTAAAAGCAATTCCATCATAAGAAGGTGCAATATTTATATAACTTGAATCATTTTCATTTTGTTTATCAACAACAATTGCCATAGCTTTTAATGAAGCTAAAACTTCTTCTTTTGTGCAAATTTTATGCTCAATCCAATTTGCTAAAAATTGTGATGAAATTCTTAAAGTTGCTCTATCTTCCATTAAACCAACATTATGAATATCAGGAACCTTTGAACACCCAATTCCAGCATCAATCCACCTTACAACATAACCTAAAATACTTTGGGCATTGTTATCTAGTTCAAATTTAATCTCTTCTTTTGTTAAAACTGTATCTTCTTCTAAAAGAGGAATAGTTAAGATATCATCTAAACTAGCTCTTTTTCTTTTTTTCAATTCATTTTGTTGTTCAAATACATTAATTTGGTGATAATGAATACTATGTATTACTGCACCAATTGGTGAAGGTACCCAAGCTGTATTTGCTCCTGATTTTGGATGTGCAATTTTTTGCTCTAACATAGCTGCCATTTCATCAGGCATTGCCCACATTCCTTTTCCAATTTGAGCAATTCCTTGTAATCCACACTCTAATCCAATATCAACATTATTATCTTCATAAGCTTTTATCCAAGCTTGTTTTTTCATATCAGATTTTGGAACAAAAGCACCCACTAACATTGAAGTATGAATTTCATCACCTGTTCTATCTAAAAATCCTGTATTAATAAAGACTACTCTTTGCTTAGCTGCTCTTATACACTCTTTTAAATTTACAGTTGTTCGTCTTTCTTCATCCATAATTCCAATTTTGATTGTATTTTCTGGTAAATCTAAAGCAAGTTCTACTCTTTTAAATAGTTCAACTGCAAAAGCAACTTCCTCTGGTCCATGCATCTTTGGTTTTACTATATATATGCTACTTGTTCTAGAATTTGATTTTTCATTTGATTTTTTCACATCAGGAATTGCAGCTAAAACTGTAATCATAGCATCCATAATTCCCTCATAAACTTCATTTCCATCTTTATCTAAAATCGCTGGATTAGTCATAAGATGTCCAACATTTCTTATAAAAAGAAGACTTCTTCCATGAAGAATTAATTCTTTTCCATCAAGTGTTTTATAGATTTTGTCTTTGTTTAATTCTCTTGTTAAAGTTTTTCCATTTTTCTCAAATGATTCGCTTAGATTACCTTGCATAAGTCCAAACCAATTTTTATAAACTTCTACTTTATCTTGTGCATCAACAGCAGCAACTGAATCTTCACAATCCATAATAGTAGTAATTGCAGCTTCAACTACAAGATCTTTTATTCCAGCACTATCAAGTTTTCCAATAAAATTATCTTTATCAAATAATACCTCTATATGAAGGTTATTATTTTTAAATATAATTGATTCAGGATTTAAAGCATTACCTTTAAAAGCAATACATTTATCATTATCTTTTAAGCTTGTTGATAAACCATCATTTAATTCAATTTCAAGTTTTCCATCTATAAATTTATATGAAGTGGCTATTAAATGTGTACCATCTTTTAAAGGAGCAACAAGGTCTAAATATTTTTTAGCAAACTCAACAACTTTTGCACCTCTTAATTTATTATATTCTTTTGTAATTGCTAAATCACCATCTTTTGAAATAACATCAGAACCATAAAGGGCATCGTATAAACTTCCCCATCTTGAATTTGCAGCATTTAGTGCAAATCTCGCATTTTTAACAGGAACAACAAGTTGTGGTCCAGCTTGAAGAGTTATTTCTTCATCTACATTTTTTGTAGTAATTTCAAAATCTTCTTTTTCTTCTACTAAGTATCCAATCTCTTTTAAAAAGTTTTTATAATTAGTTAAATCATTTTTATCAAACTTATTATTTTTATGCCAAGCATCAATCTTTGTTTGAAACTCATCTCTTTTTTCTAAAAGAGCTTTATTTATTGGAGTTAAATCTTCTATAATCTGTTCAAAGTTTTTCCAAAAAGTATCACTTGTAATATTAGTACTAGGAATAATTTCATCATTTATTAATCCTAATAATTCTTTATCTACTTCTAAACTTCCTTGTTTTATATAATTTTCCATATATTTTCCTTCAGTTAATTAAATTGAATTTGCTTTTATATATAAATTTTGTGCTTGTTTTGTATGTTCAAACTGTAATTTTTTAATATCTAAATCAAGAATTTCACCATCTTTTACTTTCCAATTTCCTGCTATCATTACTCTGTGCGCTTTTTGAGCTCCACAAAGTAAAAGAGCAGCTAAGGGATCATGAGAACCTGAAAATCTTAATTCATCTAGTTTAAACATTGCAATATCTGCTTCTTTACCAACAGCTATTTCTCCAATATCTTCTCTTCTTAAAACTTGTGCTGAACCTTTTGTAGCCCATTCATATGCTTTTTGATGAGTGATTTTTGATGAACCATATTTTAATCTTTGTAAATACATTGCCATTCTTACTTCTTGAATCATATTTGAACCATCATTTGAAGCTGAACCGTCAACTCCAATACCAATAACTACACCTGCTTTTTCAAGCTCTAATGTTTTACAAATTCCAGAAGCTAACATCATATTTGATGTTGGACAATGACAAATTCCTACATTTGCAGCTCCTAATCTTTGTATTTCTTCATCATTAAAATGAATTCCATGAGCTAGCCAAGTTTTATTATGTAACCAATTTGTATGCTCCAAATAATCAACTGTTCTCATTCCAAATTTTTTAAGACAAAATTCTTCTTCATCTATAGTTTCCGCCAAATGTGTATGTAAACAAACGTCATACTCTTTTGCTAATTTTGCACTTTCAATCATAAGATCAGTGGAAACTGAAAAAGGTGAACAAGGTGCTAAGGCTAATTGAGTCATTGCTCCTTCTTCTTTTTGATGATATTTTTTTATTAATCTAATTGAGTCTTCTAAGATTATTTGCTCATCTTGAACAACACTTTGAGGAGGTAATCCTCCATCTTTTTTTCCAAGGCTCATTGAACCTCTTGTTAAAACAACTCTCATCCCAAGTTCTTTTGCAACATTCATTTGAATATCAATTGCATCTTTTGTAGAATCAGAAAAAACATAATGATGATCACTTGCAGTTGTACATCCTGAAAGAAGTAACTCACTAAGTGCTAGTTTTGTTGATTGATATATCATTTCTGAGTCTAGGTGTTCCCAAACTGTATAAAGTGATGTTAACCAAGGAAATAATTCCTTGTTTAATGCAGTAGGATAAGCACGAGTTAGAGTTTGATAAAAATGATGATGTGTATTTATAAGACCAGGCAACACTACAGAATCTTTTGCATCATAAACTTCATCAACTAAAAGTGTTGGAGTAGCTCCTTTAGGAACTAACTCAACTATTTTTGTACCATTAATAACAATTCCACCATCAGAATTCTTTGCTAAAATTGTTAAAGGGTTTTTTATCCAAATTTTCTTACTCATTTTACTTCCTATTTATTATATTGATGAACTTGCAGGTGTTACAACATCATGTTCAATTGGTGTTCTACTTGGCACTTCTGTAATATCTTCAGGTTGTGCAATAAATAAAGTTGCAAGAATTGCAGTTAATCCACCAGCTGTAACAGGAGAACCTAATACACTATTTATAATTTTTCCAAGATCTCCACCAATATTATTAGAGAATGTTGTAAGAATTTGAGGCACTAATAAAACACCTAAACCAACACCAAAAGAGATTGCTAAAATAAGCATATTTCTTCTATTAAGATTTACTTGAGATATTATTTTAATACCAGCAACTGCAACTGTTGCAAACATAATAATAGTTGCACCACCTAATACAGGAGTTGGTAAAGCTCTAAATATAGCTCCAATATGAGGGAATAATCCAAGAATAATTAATAAAGCTCCAATCCATACTCCAATATATCTACTTGCAATTCCAGTTAATTGAATTACACCATTATTTTGAGAAAATGTTGTATTTGGAAAAGTATTAAAAACTCCTGCGATTAAAGAATTACAACCATCAGCTAAAACACCACCTTTTATTCTTTCAAAATAAGATTTTCCCTTAATTGGCTGATTTGAAATCATACAATTTGCAGTAATATCTCCTGATGATTCTATTGCTGTAATTAAATAAATAATTGCAACAGGTATAAATGCAGCGATATCAAAATTGAAACCATATTTAAAAGGAATAGGCATACTAATAATTGATTCTACTTTATTAAAAGTGGAAAAATCTACTTTTCCCATAAACATAGCAATAATAAAACCAACTGCCATACCAATAATAATAGAAGATAATCTAATCCATTGGTTTGAAGACTTATTAGCAATAATAATAGTAATCATTACAATCACACCTAAAAATAAATTCTCGAAACTAGCAAAGAATTCAGGTTTATTATTCATTAACCATGTACCACCTGCCATATCAGTAAATCCAATTTTAATTAAACTAATACCAATAATAGTAATAACTGTTCCTGTTACAATTGGTGTAATAATTCTTTTTAATTTTCCTAATACTTGACTTAAACCAATTTCAATAAAAGCTCCAAGTACACATACCCCAAAAATCATCGCTAAGATTTCATCAGGACCTCCACCATTAGCTTTGGCAATAAATCCAGCTGCTAAAATAGAACTTAAAAATGCAAAACTTGTACCTTGAACACATATCATCCCTGTACCAATTCCAAGTGGTTTTTTTGCTTGAATAATTGTTCCAACTCCTGAAACCATTAGTGCCATAGATATTAAGTAAGGAATTTCACTTCCTAAACCTAATACTCCACCAATAATTAATGTTGGGGTTATAATACCTATAAAACTTGCTAAAAGATGTTGTAATGCGGCGAAAAATGATTCTTTTGCACCTGGCTTATCATCTAGTTTGTAGATTAATTCTGATTCTTTACTCATAACTTTTCCTTTTGTACTTTTGTACTTTTTTTATTACTCTAATTTAAACTACTACCAACTAAACTTAGCCATTAATTGAACAGAACTTGTTTCTGGATGATTGTTTGTACCATTGTCACTTTTTGTTTCATAGTAATAAAGGTGCTCTATTCCTACTTTAATTTTTCCATTGCCCATTACGTCATAAAGTAATTGATTTTGTGTAGAATATGAATAACCACTTAAATCCATCCAACCTTGGAAAGATATTCCACTACTTCCAAAATGTGTACCATATACAGGCGAAATTTGATAAGTATCTCTTGAATAATCTACTGATGAAATTGTTAAATCAACGTGTTTATAATATGCATTCATCTGAAAGAAATCAAATCCAGGAACATTTAAATCTGTACCTAAACCTACTAACTCTGCTCTAAAATCTGAACCACTTCCTGCATTTAATTGTGTTGCTATAAAAACATCTTTCACAACAGAATTAGATAATTTAGTATTTGTTAAATTACTAAGACTAAATCTTGGCATAAACTCACCATACAAACCAGTTTTATCACTAGAATATAATTTTGTATCATCCGCAACAGTATAATCTACGAAAAAGAAAATATCTCCCCAAGTATCTTTTGTTAAATGTTCAAAAGTAATTGTTGTCTTCTTTCCACCATCATTAGTATCATAAATAGCACTATCTCCGTCAAACTCTCCATTTAAAACTGATATATTTGATGTACTAAACGCGAATAATGATATATTCGCTGCTAAAACTGTACTTAATATTTTTTTCATAATTTTTCCCTTGTTGTGTTTTTAATTTTTAATTTCTTGTTATCTTTTTTCTTTTCCCATTTTTCTAAATAAAGTCATCTAAGGAGGTCCCTTTACTCTTTTTCTAAACATAATCAACTCCCTCTATATGTAGAATAACTATAAGGAGTTATTAATAATGGAACATGATAATTTTCATTTTTATCATCAACGTGAAATCTAATTACTACATCTTGTAAAAAAGTACTTTTTATATATTTAGATTTAAAATATGAATATACATCAAACTCTAATTCATAAGTACCTTCTTGAAGTTCACTATTTTCTAATAATGCTTTATCACATCTACCATCACTATTTGTTTTTGCTGTTTTTATTAACTCAAACTTATCATCAATTTTTTTATATAATTTAATATCAACACTACTAGCTGGTTTTCCAATTGTTGTATCTAAAATATGTGTACTTAATTTTCCCATTTTAAATCCTTACTTTTTTAAAGAGATTAGCCATAAAGCTAAAACATCTCTTTCTTCTTGTGTCATATGAGTTTTATTTCCAAAAGGCATTGAATTACTAGCTATAGTTCTTGTATAAATAATATCTTTTGCATTTATTATTTGTTCCTTAGTATCAAGCATAAAACCAGAAGGAGCAACAGTAAATTGATCATCACTTGGATTCGCAGAATGACAAGTTGAACATCTATTTTCCATAATTAAAGCAATTTGTGAATAAGCAATTGGTTTAGCACCTTCTATAACTTTTGGTTTAGATGGAATTAATAAGTAAAAAGCAATTGCAATTAATACAACAGCAGCACCTAAAGCAGTTTTAGCTCCTCTTTTACCTTCACCTTCAAGGTTAAAATAATGTCTAATTAATACAGTGATTATAAAAATTGCTATCAATACAATTGGAGCATTTTCTCCCGCATAAAAAATTGGATAGTGATTACTTATCATTATAAATAAAACAGGAAGTGTAAAATAGTTGTTATTTCTTGATCTTATATAACCTCTAAAACCAATCTCTTCACCTAGTTCAGATTTTTCAACACACGCTTTTACAAGTTCTCGTTGTGATGGCATAATTACAAAGAATACATTGAATACCATTATCACACCAATCATCGCACCAATTTGAATGAATACAGCTCGTGGAGCAAAAAATTGTTGATAAAAAAATGCTGATACTGCAACAACTACTAACATAATAAGTGCAACAATAGCTTGTTTTTTAACAAGTGCTGATTTTGTAACATTGTCATAAATTAACCAACCTACAACCAATCCTGCTAAACTTAATAATATTCCTGTTGTTGCACTTATATCTGTTCCACTTTTTAAAAGATAAGAGTTTGCATTGTAATAATAAACAACACATAAAAGAGCAAATCCAGTTATTAATGTGAAGTAAGCTTCCCATTTAAACCAATGAAGATGTTTTGGTAATTTATTTGGATAAGATTTAAATTTTTCTAAATAATAAAATCCTCCACCATGAACAGCCCATAAATGTCCAGAGATTCCCTCTTTTTGTTGTCCTTGTCTGTTTAGATTATTTTCTAACCAGTTAAAGTAAAATGATGCTCCAATCCATGCAACCCCTGTAACAAAATGTGCAAAACGAAGCATGGCATTTAGCCAATCCATTATATAAGCTTCCATAAATTAATCCTTTAAAATTTCTATATCTTGATTGAGTTCTAATTCAATACAATCAATTATTTTATTTTCTTCTTTTCCTAGATCATTTCTATCAACTACGATAAACTGTTCATTATCTTCTAAACTTATAAGAGGAAAATGCCAAACATTTTTATTGTAATGGACACCTTGATTTCCATTTGATTTAAACACACTTAAAGTATTCAAATCAGGTTCTTTCGCACCCAAAGCAACAACAATTATAAAAGGTGTTTTGCTTCTAGGTATAAAAGTTTGTGAAAAATGAGGATGCTTTTCCATCATATTTATTTTCAAAGGAAACTCTCTTTTTTTTCCTTCATATAAATGTAAAGTAGCTACTCCACCATTATCATTTGCATCAATATTACAAAGGTTGTAATGCTTAGAAGCAAAACCATTATTTATTACTATTGAATCAGAATTATCAACACTAATAATTTTTCCATATTTAGAAAACTCTTCATCTTCTAAACTTATAGGACTTATTGTTCGCATAATATTTTCTCTGCTTCTTTATATTTAATAAATTTCCCAAATAATCTAAATCTTGAAACTCCACCATCAGGATAGATATTTATTCTTACGTGAGTTATTGGTTTTTGATGTGAAAAACTTGAACTATCAAAATAATGTTTTTGATCCATTTGCAACTTTTGTTTAGGAAGAAGTTCTTCCCAGAATATACTTTGTGTTACAACTGAACTATGTGTTGTATTTGGAATATATGCCGCATTTAATGAGAAATAATCTGGATAATTTCCTTTGAAGAAATTAGTATCAATCATAAGATTATCAATAATTGCAGGATTTGCTAATTCAATAATTCCCCAATCATAACCTGGTTCTCTTCGTCTTCTAGTTTCCCAACCATCACCCATATTTACAGCTTCTGTAATTTTAATAATATTTTTTAATGAACCAAAGAATTCATTATTTGCATATATTGCTCTTGCACCTGTTCTTCTTGAAATTACATTAATATTTTCTTTTTCAAAAAGTTTATGATCAAAAGAAATAAATCCATAAGCTTTAAATCTAGCAATACCACCATCAGGGAAAATATCAATTTTCAAGTGAGTTACACTTTGTTGATATTTAGATTCTAAAGAAAAAATATCATGAGGTCCTAAATCTGTTTGAGCCACTAGCGTAAACCATTCAAAATTATCAGGATTATCAATAATCTCATCATCACTTGCATCAGGAGCATAACATCCTTTAACAGATGCAGAAGGAGGAAAGTTTCCTTTGAAATAACTTGTATCAATTTCAATTTCAATAATTCTAGAAACCTGTCCTAGTCTTAAAATTGCATAATCATTTCCATCATCTCTTCTTCTTCTAGTTTCCCAACCGTCCATCCAATGTCCATTTTCATCATATTCATCTTTAAAAACTGGTTCAGTTGCTTGAAGCATTCTATTTGCATTTGCAAAGAATTCATCTGTTACATAAATAATTTCTGTTCCAAGTTCTAAACTTGCAACATCCATAAGTTCTTTTTGTCTATTTGCCATAAATACCCTTTATTCTAATTAGTGCAATTTGATTGATTTGATCTAACGCCTCTTGTTTTTCATCTTCAAAAGAGTTTTCCAATCTTGATCTAAAGTTTTCAATAATTTCTTTTTTAACTCTTCCTTTTACTGCTAAAATATAAGGAAAATCAAATTTATCAAAATACTTTTTATTTAATTCATCAAATAATTTTATTTCTTCATCTGTACATGAATTTAAACCAGCTGATTTTTGTTCATTTGTTGAAAAGTCTGTTAATTCATTATTTTTAGCTTGTTTCCCTGCTAACATTGGGTGAGCTTTTATTAAACTCATTTGTAAATCAATACTTTCATTAAAAACTGTATTTGAAAGTATTTTGTGAAATTCTTCTAAATCGTTATATTTCAAATCCTTTTTAATACTCTCAAAAGATTTTTCTATAACCCAAGGAGAATGCTCATATAGCTCATCAAATGTTTTTAAAAATTCTGATTTGTTTTCATTAGCTAAGTCATGTGGATAAATCATATTTCGATCCTTTTTTCTCCAAAATTTTTAATCCAATGTTTTGCAATATCTTCTCTTTTGCAAAACCAAACATCATCGAAATTTGATACATATTCTAAAAATCTTCTCATTGCCATTATTCTTCCAGGTCGACCAAGAATCCTACAATGCATTCCAATTGACATCATTTTTGGTGCTGTTTGACCTTCTAAATAAAGAGCGTCAAAACTATCTTTTAAATAAGTAAAAAATTGATCTCCAGAATTAAAACCTTGAGCTGACGCAAATCTCATATCATTTACATCCAATGTATAAGGAATAACTAAATGCTCAACATCTTTTGGTACATCTGTTGCAAAATAAGGTAAATCATCATTATAAGCATCGCTGTCATATAAAAAACCACCTTCTTCAACTATTAATTTTCTTGTATTTTCACTATCTCTTCCTGTATACCATCCAAGAGGTCTCTTCCCAATCATTTTTTCTAAAAGCTCAATACTTTTATATAAGTGATCTCGTTCAATACTTTCTTCAATATTTTGATATGAAAGCCATCTATAACCATGTGAACATATATCGTAATTATGAAGTGCTAAATATTCTGCAAGCTTAGGATTTCGTGCAAGTGCCATTGCAACACCAAAAATAGTAATAGGAATATTAAAACTTTTAAATAATTCTAATATTCTCCAAACACCAACTCTTGAACCATATTCATAAATAGACTCCATACTTTTATGTCTAGAAGTAAAAGCTTGAGCATTGATAATCTCAGATAAAAAAACTTCAGAAGCTTCATCACCATGTAAAACACAGTTTTCAGAACCTTCCTCATAATTTAATACAAATTGAACAGCAAGCTTTGCTTTATTTGGCCACTTGGGATTAATTGGTTCATTTGCATATCCAATCATATCTCTTGGATAGTTATCTAAAAAATCATTCATCTTTTATACTCCTTATAATATAAATGCTAATGCACTTATAAATGTAATAACTAAAATTCCTAAATTTAAATCTTCAGTTTGTTTTTTTACTAGTTTGATTAATGTATACACTATAAAACCTGCTGCAATTCCATTTGTAATTGAGAAAGTTAAAGGCATTAAAAGAACAATAAAAAATGCTCCTGCACTAGTTGCTAAATCGGAATCTTCAAATTTAATTTTTCCAAGTTCTGTAAACATTAGGACACCAACAACTACAAGTACTGGATAAATTGCATTGCCAGGAATTGATTTAAATAGTGGTAACATAAATAAAGTAGTTACAAAAAACATTGCAGTAAAAACTGCTGTTAACCCAGTTCGTCCACCTTCCTCAACTCCTGAAGCACTTTCGATAAATGATGTTGTTGTAGAAACACCCATAAATGCTCCTGCTGTAGTTGCAATTGCATCTGCTTCTAATGTTCTTTGTAGAGATTTGTCATCTTTATTATTCTCTTGGAAAAGGTTAGCTCTTGTTCCTACACCTGTTAAAGTTCCAAGCGTATCAAACATATCAGTAATTAAAAAAGTAATAATTACAGGAAGTAATGAGAATGTTAAAGCACTCATAATATCAAGCTTAAAAAAGATTGGTTCAATTGAAGCTGGTGCACTTAAAATTTCACTTGGAAAAGATCCAATACCAAAACTCCAAGCTACAATTGAAGTAATTGCAATAGAAAGAATAAAAGAACCTTTAATTCTATAAGAGTAAAAAGCAAAAGCTAAAACTAATCCTAGAACTCCTAGTAATACATTCCCATCTGAGAAATCTCCAAGACTAACTAATGTTGCTTTATTTTCGACAATCATTCCCATTTGTTTTAAACCAATAAAAGCAATAAAACAACCAATTCCTGCTGAGATTGCTCGTCTTAAAGACATCGGGATAGAAGTCATAATCCAAATTCTAAAATTTGTTAAAGACAAAATTACGAATAAAATACCCGATAAGAAAACAATTCCTAAGGCAGTTTCCCATGGGATTTTCATACCCAATACTAATCCATATGAGAAATATGCATTTAATCCCATTCCAACTGACATTGCAATTGGAGTATTTCCCCATAATCCACTAAATAATGTTGCCAAAATTGTAATAAGTGCAGTTGCAGTTACAACTGCATCCATTGGAAGTCCAGCATCCGCGAGTATAAATCCATTTACTGGAACTATATACATCATTGTTAAAAAAATTGTAAAACCTGCTGATAATTCAGTTGAAACATTTGTACCATGCTCTTTTAATTTAAACATAATTTTGTCCTTTGTCTTTAATCTGTGAATATAATATCAGATTGTCTACAATATTATAAAGCATCTATGTATATTTATTAGACAAATTATCTGTACTTTTATTTTTTATAAATAAATAAGACAACTCTTTAATGTAGTTAGTTGAGTACCTACAAGTTTTATATTTATCTTAATAAATAGATATTCTTTTATTTTTGTATATTATATGTACATTAAATAGTACTATTTAATACTCTTATTGTATACAATCACAGATATTTACACTTAACAATAAAGGATATAACATCATGATTGATATATATATGGCAGAAATACTATCTTTTAGTAAAGATCCTACAAAAAGCAAATTATCTTCTAATTCAATAAACTATTATAAAAATGGTTTACTTATAATAGAAAATGGATTTATTAAAGATGTTGGTAATTATGAAAATATTAAAAAAAAATATATGATAAATGATAGTGATATAAACAAGATATATAAAGATAAATTAATTATGTCTGGATTTATAGATACACATATTCATTATGCACAAACTGAAATCATAGGTTCTTTTGGTGAAGAATTATTGCCATGGTTAGAAAAATATACTTTTCCTGCTGAGTTAAAATTTAAAGATAAAGAATACGCAAGTAAAATCTCAGACTTCTTTATACATGAGCTTCTAAAAAATGGTACAACTACTGCATTAGTATTAGGAACAGTGCATGAAGAATCTATTGATGCAATCTTTGAAGTTGCAAATAGTATCGATATGAGATTAATTGCAGGAAAAGTAATGATGGATAGAAATGCTCCAAAAGAACTTCTTGATACTCCTAAAGATAGTTATGAAAAAAGTGAAGAATTAATCAAAAAATGGCATGAAAACAATAGACTTTTATATGCAATAACGCCAAGGTTTGCACCAACTTCTTCTAATGAACAGTTAAAACTTGCAGGGGAATTAAAAAAGAAATATCCAACAACATATGTACATACACATTTAAGTGAAAATAAAAAAGAAATAGCTTGGGTTAAATCATTATTCCCTCAATCAAAGAATTATCTAGATGTATACGATAGTTTTGGTTTAGTTGATAAAAGAAGTATCTTTGCACATGCAATTCATTTAGAAGATGAAGAATATCAAACTTTGCATGACAAAGGTGCTGCTATTAGTTTTTGTCCTACTTCTAATTTATTTTTAGGAAGTGGACTTTTTAAAATAAGAGAGATGAAAAAAGAAAATCGTGATATAAAAATTGGATTAGGAACTGATGTTGGAGCTGGAACTAGTTTTAGTATGATTAAAACATTGGCTGAAGCATATAAAGTCATTTCATTAGAACAAAATAATAATACAAAAAGAGAAGCATTTGGATCATTTGAAGCATTTTATCAAGCAACATTAGGTGCAGCACAAAGTTTATATCTTGATGATAAAATTGGAAAAATAGAAAAAGGTTATGAAGCTGATTTTATTGTCATTGATTTTAAACCTGATGCACTACAAAATTTAAGAATTAATAAAATAGAAGAATCAAAAAAAAGTGATTTAGAAAAACTAGAAGAAAAACTCTTTGCATTAATGATTATGGGAGATGATAGAAATATCATATCAACTTTTGTAAATGGAAAAAAAGTTTATTAAAACTTTTTTCTATTTTTTAGTATTAATTCCAAAATTTAATGCTTCAATACAATGATTTAAATGTAAATTCATAATACTTTTTGAATTTTCTACATCATGATTTTCAATAGCTTTTATCAAATTATTATGTTCTTCATAAGAACAAAATGAAGTTTCATTATCATCGAAAATAAGTCCAGCTAATATACTTAATGGAATTAGTGGTTTAAGTGCATTTATTAAAAACTCATTATCACTTAGTAGTGCTAAATTTAGATGAAAATCGCAAGAAGTTTTTACATACTCACCATTTTTAAGAGATATCTTTAAATATTTTTCTGTTTCAATATTTTCATTTAATAAAGATAAATCTAACTCACCTTTTGCATGCTTTTGTGTTAAATTTTGTATTATTCCTATTTCTAAGATTTTACGTGTTGCATAAATATTTCTTGTGTCCTCTTCTGATAACCAAACGATATGGAAACCTTGATTCTTTTTATAAGTTAGAATACCCATACTTTGTAATTGACTAAAAGCCTTTCTTGCAACTTCTCTACTTACATCAAATTCTTTTGCTAATACACTTTCTGAAAGTTTAATACCTGGATGAAGCTTTTTTGTAAAAATAGAATCAAATATATAATTAACAATATTGTCTTCTAAACTTAAATTATTATCTGGGTCAAACACTAAATAACTCCTTTTAATATTTTTTATAATACTTACTATCTAATTTATACCATAGAATTATTTATACTAAATAAAAACTATGTTTAAACCAACTAAAATTGATATAATTCCAGTTAAAATAAATACTCTTTTTATATTTCTTTTACTATTTAAAATATTTTCATTAATAAAATTAATTATAAGACCAAATCCTACAAATACTAGACTAACACCTAAAATAAAAGCTATCACCATATAAAGGTTTACACTAGCTGAACTTATAACACTAAGAGTAATAAGCATTCCTCTAACTCCACCTATTCCCATAAGTGAACCCATCATAAAAGCATTTTTGGTTTCATTACTTTTATGCGTATGATTTTTTTGAAAACTTAAGTGAATATGTTCATGTCCTTTATGTACATGCTTTTCTAAAATGATTCTTTTTGCTGTTACTAAATAAATCATATAAATTCCCATTGCAATAATTACAAAAGTACTGATATAATCTCCATAAGCTAAATACTCTTCAATAGAAGTATATGATTGAAGAATTTTTGCAAAAATAAATAACATTAACCCATGACCTATTGCAAAAGAGATTGTGATTAAAAGAGTTTTACTTTTACTTTTACCAAGTGAAAAATTTACAATTGCCACAATATGATCTGGTCCAAAGGCATGAAGAATTCCATACCAAAAAATAAGTATTAATCCTAATTCCATTTTATTGTTTCCCCATATTAAATTTATTTTTATTTAAAGTATTTCTATAGATATTCCAAACATCTGAGACTTTATTTTTTAAAATAGCCATATTATCGCCACTTAAAACACCTATTATTAACTTTTTAGATTTACTATATGTGAAAGTTGTAAACTCTTCTTTTGATAATACATCTAAAAAGTTTTCATTATCTAAAGTCTTTATATATACTTTTGCAAACAAATTACTTGAGCTACTTTTTCTTTTTATATAATCTTTTAGCTCAGATCCTTGAACATCAAACTTTTCTAAATATTCACATTTTTTATTTTCTAAAAAAGAGTTTTTTATTTTCATTATTGAAAAATCAAAATCTTCAAAAGTTCTTCCATTACTTAAAATATCTGTATAAAAGAAAGTAGAACTTTCATCAAAATTTAGCCTAAATGTTTGAATAAATTTTGCATCTTTATACAAAATTAACTCATCATTTAAAAACTCTAAGTTAGATGAATTTTTAAGCTCTATATCTATACTATTTATACTAAAATATTTGGAATTTGACGGATATATTTTAGTAGCTGATTCTGTTGTAATTATTAGATTTGAGTTATCTAATTTAAAGTTAGTTTTAATTCTATCTTTTGGAAAGATTCCCTCTCCAATATTAAGAAGTTTGATATAATTTTCATCATCATTAAACAAATAATATCGTGAAGGAAGATTTAATCTATCCAGTGAAAACTTATCATTTTTAAAACTAAACTTTAAACTCATATTATTAACCCTTGTAAAAATATTTTAGCAAAAACAATAAGTTTAATATTTCTACAACTGTATATTTTATAACCATTTATACAGATAAATGTTGTTTAACTATTTCATCACTTAATTGTGATATTTCGCCATTTGCAACAACAGCGCCTCTATCAACTACATAGAAATCATCACCATGTTTTCTTGCAAATGGTAGTTTTTGCTCAACTAACATAACTGTCATTTGCTCTTCTTTTGTAAGATAATCAATAACATCACCAATTTGAGCCACAATATTTGGTTGAATTCCTTCAC
The DNA here is from genome assembly GCF_003667345.1 of Poseidonibacter antarcticus. Lineage (NCBI taxonomy): Bacteria > Pseudomonadati > Campylobacterota > Epsilonproteobacteria > Campylobacterales > Arcobacteraceae > Poseidonibacter > Poseidonibacter antarcticus. The sequence continues at coordinate 54,954 of NZ_RCWF01000003.1, read as the reverse complement.
TTGGTTCATCCAAAATCAAGAACTTTGGATCAATACATAAGGCTCTTCCAATAGCTAATTGCTGTTGTTGACCTCCACTTAAATCTCCACCTTTTCTATGTGCCATATCTTTTAAAACTGGAAATAAATCATATATTTTATCTGGAACACTTTTGATTTTATTTCTATTTGATAATACACCAATTTGAAGATTTTCTTCTACTGTTAATTGAGAGAATATTTCTCTACCTTGAGGAACATAACCTATTGCAATTCCTGCTCTATCGTGAGCATTTAGTTTTGAAATATCGTTACCCTCATAAATTAGCTTTCCACTTGAAATAGGAAGTAAACCCATAATAACTTTGGAAAGTGTTGTTTTACCAACACCATTTCTTCCCATAAGACAAGTACATCTACCTTTTTTTAGCTCTAAAGTTAAATCCCACAAAGTATGACTTTGAGCATAAAACTGATTTAATTTATCTATTTGTATCATAATTATTCACCTAAATATACTTTTCGTACTTTCTCATTATTCTGAATACTTTCCATATTCCCTTCTGCTAAAACTGAACCTTCGTGAAGAACAGTTACTTTAGAAGCGATACTTCTAATAAATTCCATATCATGCTCAACTACTACAACAGCTTGTTCTTTTGCTAAATCTCGCAAAATCTCACCTGTTTTATCAACTTCTTGAGGTGTCATTCCAGCAACTGGCTCATCAACTAGTAATAGTTTTGGATTTTGCATAATTAGCATTCCAATTTCTAACCACTGTTTTTGACCATGTGATAAAATTCCTGCTTCTTGGTTAAATAAATCTTTTAAACCAATAAGTCCCATTGTTTCTTCAATTTTATCTTTTTGCTCACCGCTTATTTTTGAAAAAAGTGTTTTGAAAAATCTCTTATCATCTTGCATTGCAAGTTCTAAGTTTTCAAAAACTGTATTATTTTGAAATACTGTTGGCTTTTGAAATTTTCTTCCTATTCCAATTTCTGCTATTGAAGGTTCATCCATTTCTAGTAAATTTACAGCATCACCAAAAGTAACTGTTCCTTCATCGGGTCTTGTTTTTCCTGTTACTACATCCATCATTGTTGATTTACCAGCACCATTTGCACCAATAATACATCTAAGTTCTCCATAGTTAATAGAGAAACTTAAATTGTTCAAAGCTTTAAAACCATCAAAACTAACAGTTACACCATCTACAAGAAGTATTCTTTTACCTTTTTTTAACTCACCAATATTTTGTGAATTTTCAGGATTTAATAAAATCATTACGCCACCTCTTTTCTACTGTTTAGTTTGTCTTTTATCTTAATAACAAGTCCAACCACACCTTGTGGTAAAAATAAAGTAACAAGAACAAACAATCCACCAAGTGCATATAACCAAACTTCAGGAAGAGCAGATGTAAAGTACGAACTAGCAAAGTTAACTATAATAGCTCCAATAATTGCTCCATATAAAGTTCCTCGTCCACCAACTGCTACCCAAATTACAAGCTCAATTGAAAATAATGGTGAAAATACACCAGGATTAATAATTCCTACTTGTGGTACATATAAAGCCCCTGCAATTGCAGCAAGTACAGCTGAAACAATAAAAATAAATAGTTTATATTGCTCAACTTTATAACCAATAAATCGTACACGACTTTCTTGATCTCTAATAGACATAACAACTCTACCTAGTCGTGAATTCATTATAAATCTTGCTATTAAATATCCACCTAAAAGAGCAAAATAAGAAATGATTAATAATGCAATTCTTGTAGAATCTAATGATAAATCAAAACCTAAAATATCTTTAAAATCTGTAAGACCGTTATTTCCACCAAACCCCATATCGTTTCTGAAGAATGCTAACATTAAAGCATACGTTAAAGCTTGAGTAATAATCGAAAGATAAACACCTGTAACTCTTGATTTAAATGCTAACCATCCAAATATAAAAGCTAAAATTCCTGGAACTAACATAACCATTAAGAACATAAATAATGGATTATCAAAACCATACCAAAACCAAGGTATTTCTTTTAAATTCATAAATACCATAAAGTCTGGTAAATCGGGGTTTCCATAAACACCACGGTCTCCAATTTGACGCATTAAATACATGCCCATAGCATAACCACCAAGAGCAAAAAATGCTCCATGACCAAGACTAAGTACTCCTAAATATCCCCAAACTAAATCAAGCGCAAGTGCTAAAAGTGCAAATGCTAAATATTTACCAAGTAATGTAACTGTAAAAGTAGATACATGAAAAATAGAATCAGCAGGAACTGCTAGATTTAAAATAGCTACCAAAGCAACTACAATAAAAAGTGTTCCTAATACAATCTTTCCACCTCTATCATTTTCTAAAATTTTTAATATTATTGATTTTCTCATAATCTAATCCTGTGCATCTCGACCTTTTTGAGGAAATAATCCTCTAGGTCTTTTTTGTATAAATAAAATGATAAATACCAAGATAATTACTTTTGCTAAAACAGCCCCTGCGTATGGTTCTAAGAATTTATTAAACTCTCCTAGTGTAAATGCTGCGATTAATGTACCCCATAAATTACCAACTCCACCAAAAACAACAACCATAAATGAATCAACAATATAAGCTTGTCCTAAATTTGGTCCAACATTTGTAAGTTGAGATAAAGCAACACCAGCAACACCTGCAATACCAGAACCAAGTCCAAATGTAATTGCATCAATCCATGAAGCTTTTATTCCCATTGCTCGAGCTATTTCTCTATTTTGTGAAACAGCTCTAACTTTTAATCCTAAAGATGTTTTATTTAAAATATATAAAACAAATAAAAATACTATTATTGAGAAAATCACAATATATAATCTATTATATGTAAGAGATAATGCACTATTTATTTCCCATGCTCCACTCATCCATTGTGGTGTTTTAACTTCTTGATTTAAAGGAGAAAAAACAGTTCTTACAATTTGTTGTAATACTAATGAAATACCAAATGTAGCCAATAATGTTTCAAGAGGTCTTCCATATAAATGTCTAATTACAAGTCTTTCAATTAAAATACCTACAAGACCACTTACTATAAATGCAGCAGGAATTGCTATGATAATTGAATACTCAATTAGATTTGGCATAATTTGTTGAAGTGCATAAGTAGTATAAGCACCAATCATAATAAGCTCACCATGAGCCATATTAATAACTTTCATAACACCAAATGTAACTGCTAAACCAATAGCTGCAAGAAGTAAAACAGAACCCATACTTAAACCAAAAAATGCAGTTTCTAAAAATGAGTAAAATGATTTACTACTTTCTATTGATGCAATTGATGTATTTGCAAGTTTTACTAATTCTATATCTTCACTATTACTTGAAATTTCTTTTAAAACTTCAAGAGATTTTGGAGATAAAAAAGAGCCTAGTTTTTTAATAGCTTCTTTTTTATCTTCACCATCTTTATATTTTGCAATTAAAACTGTACTAGCTTCATCAAGTACTTCTTTTACTTTTGAACTTGTTTCTTTTTCTAAAACTTGATTGATTAATTCTTCATTTTTAATATCAAGATTTGTTAATAAATTCTTTGCTGATTTAAGTCTAGTATCTTCATTTTTTGAAAATAAGTTTATTTTTGCAAGAGAACTTTTGATAATACTTCTTAATTTATTATTGATTTTAATTTTTGAGAAGTCATATTTTGAACTAGGTTCTAAATCTTCACCTGAAAAAATGTCAGTTGTTAAATAATTGTTTTCTTTTTTATCTTTTAAATAAACTATAACTTTATTTTTTTTAGTATAAAGTAAGTCACCAACTAATAACTTTTGAAATAAAAACTCCAATTTTTCATCTTGGCTATATTTTGAAGTTAAATCAACTATAACTTTTTCTTTTGTTTTAAAACTTTTTGTTAGTAATTTATTAGCATCTTCTTGAAGAGTTTCTCCAAAAGCAATACTAAGTATTAATAAATTAAGTAATATTATTTTAAATATTTTCATGATTACCTTTCTGTCAAAATATGAGAGTTAAACTCTCATATTTTAATTTAGTTAGCACCTATACATTTTTTTGTAACAGTGTTGTAGTTCCCACAATTAAGAGGTTTTGTCCAGTCAGAGATTAAATCTTTAGATCCTGGTAAGAAGTCAGACCATGCATCACCTGCAACTTCACCTTCAGTTTCCCATACAGTTTCAAATTGACCATCTTCTTGAATTTCTCCAATTAAAACAGGTTTAGTTAAATGGTGATTTTTAAGCATTTTCGCAGTACCACCTGTTAAGTTTGGAACAGTAATACCAATCATTGCATCAGCAACTTTATCAACATTTGTAGATCCAGCTTTTTCAACAGCTTTTACCCACATATTAAATCCGATATAAGTAGCTTCCATTGGGTCATTTGTAACTTTTGTATCGTCTTTTTTGTATTCTCTCCAAGTTTTAATAAACTCATCATTCTCTTTTGATTCTGCACTTTGGAAATAATTCCACGCAGCTAAATGTCCAACAAGAGGTTTAGCATCAAGACCTGATAACTCTTCTTCACCTACAGAGAATGCAACAACAGGAATATCAGAAGATGAAATACCTTGGTTACCTAATTCTTTATAGAAAGGAACATTTGCATCACCATTAATTGTTGAAACAACCGCTGTTTTAAGACCAGTAGAACCAAATTTCTTAATATCACTTACAATTGATTGCCAATCTGAGTGACCAAATGGAGTATAATTAACCATAATATTAGAAGCTGGTACACCTTTTGCTTTTAAATATGATTCTAAGATTTTATTTGTAGTTCTTGGATATACATAATCAGTCCCAGCTAGAACCCATTTTTTAACACCCATATCATTCATTAAATAATCAACAGCTGGTATTGCTTGTTGGTTAGGCGCAGCACCCGTATAAAATACATTTTTAGAAGATTCTTCACCTTCATATTGAACAGGATAAAATAATAAACCATTTAACTCTTCAACAACTGGTAAAACAGATTTTCTAGAAACTGATGTCCAACAACCAAATGTTACATCAACTTTATCTTTAGTTAGTAAACCTCTCATTTTTTCAGCAAATAAAGGCCAGTTTGATGCAGGATCAACAACTACAGGTTCTAATTGTTTTCCTAAAACCCCACCTTTTTTATTTTGCTCTTCAATTAACATTAAAACTGTATCTTTTAATGTAGTTTCAGAAATTGCCATTGTTCCTGAGAGTGAGTGAAGAACCCCTACTTTAATTGTTTCAGCAGCAGTTGCAGCTGATATTGTCAGACTAAGTAATGCAGAAGCGGCTAATGCTTTCGTGAATTTTTTCATTTTAATTTTCCTTTCAAAATTAAGTCTCTTGACCTATGTTTGAAAGTATAAGAAAGAAGTGTTGTTTAAGTGTTGCTTTGGAAATAACAATTGAGTTCTTTTGTATAAAAAATATACATTTAATAAATGGAATTAATCATATTTGATTAACTTATCAACTACATATGAACGTTTCTTTGCCATAAACCATAATATTCCGCCTATTGCTCCTACTGCAAACTGAATAATTCCCAAATCTTGAATCAAAGAATCTGGTCTTAAAGAAACTAGTATCATACCAATAGAGCCACAAATCATGGCACAAAATTGGATTATAGCTACAGCTGAACCAGTATCTTCATTTTGTTGATCAAGCATTAAATTAACTCCAGGCACTCGCATAGTTATCATTGCAATTGTTGATAAAGCAGCAATAAAAGCAAATATCCAAGCAGATAAATTGCCAACTGTATAAGTACAAATACCACATAGTAATATCACAGAAAAACAACATGTAATAATACTTTTAATAGAAACTAAGCGTGAAAGTTTCATATAAATAGTAGGACCAAAAGATGCACACAAGGCATTAAATGCAAAAGCATAACCAAATTCTTGCTCTGTCAATCCAAAACCATCAATATAAACATACGAACCTGATGCTAAAAAAGCCATTATTGTCATAGGAGTTATTGAAAATATACAAAGTAATGAAACAAAGTTTGGGTTTTTAACTACTACTATTAAACGTCCCCATGATTTAAATACAGAACCTTTATACCGATTTTCTAATGTTTCTTCATAATAAAAAGCTAAAATGGCTGAAATAATGCCAAAAATAGCAAGAAATACAAATATCATTGACCATGATGAGATTTTTAATAAAAAAGCACCCAATACAGGAGCAACCATTGGTGCAATAATTACTAAGGACATAATTGTAGCCATAATCTTTTCACGTTCACGTCCATCATAAAGATCTTTAACAATAGCAGTTGCCACAACTGTAGCTGCACTTCCACCAAATGCTTCAATAAGTCGAGATACAATCAAAAATTCTATATTAGTAGCTAATGCACATAATAAACTAGAAATTATGTAAATTAATATACCAATCATCATAATTGGTTTGCGACCAAATTTATCACTTAATGGACCCCAAAAAAGTAATCCTGTTGCATAAACAATAAAATACATGCTCAATGTCAAATTAACCATTGATTCACTAGTGTTAAATATACTTACCATTTGAGGTAACGCAGGTAAATATAAATCAGTTGTTAAAGGTGGAAATGCACTCATTACTACTAAAAATATCAGTGTCCCTGTCTTTCCTAATGCATTTTGTACTTTATTCAATTAATTCCTCCAATTTCTTTTTAAAGTCTCTAGAATATTTATCATTCTAAACTATTTCTTCTCTCCAACAGTTTTGTAAATCATCTAAAAGCATTTTTACACAGTTTAATAATCTCATGATATTTAAATTCATCTACTCTTTTATTTATATCCTCACATAAATCTTTTGATATTTGTTTATTCTTTAGAAGGTTTAAAATAGCGGTATTGTCCATATTATTACAAGCTACAATTAGTTTTTCTAGGATTTGTTTATTAATAGTTTTATAATCTATTTCTTTTTTCTCTTGAATATCTTCATCATAAAGTAAACTTGCATCTATATATTTTTTAAGCATTAATAACAATTCACTCTCTTCTATTGGTTTTGATAGAAAATCATTTGCTCCATTGTCTATTGCGTTCTTTTTATCTTCTGTAAATACATTGGCAGATACTACAACAATAGGAAGAGTAGTATTTTCTAATCTTATTGCTTTTATCGTTTCAATTCCATTTAATTTGGGCATTAAAATATCCATAAAAATAATATCTATTTTCTCTTTTTTATAGATGTCTAAAACTTCTAATCCATCTTTTGCTTCAAGTGTTTTAATACCATAAAAACTAAGTATTTGAACGAGTAGTTTTCTATTTTCTTCAATATCATCAACTACTAATGCGGTTTTTGTGAACTCTTTATTTTTCATTCCTACGATTAAGTTTTTATCTTTTATAGTTTTGATTAAATCTTTTGTTGCATTTTTATAAAGAACTGAAAAATAAAATTTACTTCCTTTGTCTCTTTGACTTTTTACAGATATACTCCCACCCATTAAACTTATTAATTCTTTTGTTATTGCTAATCCTAAGCCTGTTCCATTCTTATTGTAACTTTCTTCTTTTATTTGCTCAAATGGTTTAAAAATCTTTTTTAAATCTTCTTTTTCTATTCCTATTCCTGTATCACTTACTTCAAAAAATAGTTTGTTCATACTTTCATAGATATATAGTTTTATTCCACCTTTTCTTGTAAATTTTAAAGAATTACTCAATAAATTGATTAATATTTGTCTTAATCTTTGCTCATCTAATGTTATATATTTTGGCAAATTCGCATCATACTCTATATGAAATTTTAGTCCTTTTGCTTTTGATCTATATAAAAATAAAGCCTCAATTTCTTTTATAGTTTCATATAGATTAAATGTTTTTGATACAACTTCTATTTTCCCTGCTTCTATTTTTGATAGTTCTAATATTTCATTTATTATGTTTAGTAGATAATTTGCACTTTTTCTTATTGTTTGTAGATTATCTTTTTCATTTGTATTTATATTTTTTGATTTTGAAAGTAAATTTGAAAAACCAAGTATTGCATTTAATGGTGTTCTTAGTTCATGGCTCATTCTTGCTAAAAATATTGATTTTGCTTTATTTGCACTTCTTGCATCTGCAATTGCTAGTTTTAGTTGCTCTTCACTTGAAATTAGTCTTTGTGTATTTTCTTTAAAAATCGCAACTGAACCTATCATATCTCCTACCTCATCTTGATACTTATCTTTATCTAAGTCAACATCCATATTATTTGAAGAGAGTTTAAGCATTGAAATTCTTAGTAAATCAATTGGATATACAATTCTAATTAAAATAATAAAAAAGGACATCAGAAAAAAGATAATTGAAAATAAAACTATAACATTTACATAAAATTCTAGCTCTTTTACTTCAAATTGTGATTGTTCTACTTTCATTTTTGTTCTATTTTCAAAAGCTTTATAAAATTTATCCAAAGGTTTCATTATTTTTACTTTTGCTTCGTGATATTCATCAGAATGCATTAAATCTCGAGCATATTTATATCTTCCTTCTTCTACTGCTTTCATCGCTCTTCGCTCTAAATTTGTAAGATAATCTGATTCATATTGTGAGTTTATAAGTAAATCTAATTCATATTGTGAGAAATTTGCTCTTTGCATAAGTTCACGTAAAGATACTTTTTCACCATCAAGTATTGGTTTTTCATTAGTTAATGTATAAAAATCCCAAAATATCCCTTTGTATCGTGAAGGTCTAGGAATTACACCATTTCTAATATCTAATACAGTTTGAAATTGTTCTTTAAACATAGCTTTTCTTGTAACTACATACGTTCTTGCCATTCTTGTTAAATCATCACTACTTTGTCTTAGCTCTTGTGCTAAAACTAGTGAATTATATTGCATTTGGTAAGCATTTTCTAATTGGATTGTAGCTTTTTGATATTTATTGATAACAATAGCAACACAGATAAAAGAAACTGTATTTAAAATAAACAGCAACATAAAAAGTTTCTTTAGATTCAAGAGATTTCCTTATATATATCTAACGTAAGTTCTTCTATAATCTTAACCAAGACAAAAACTCCTAGGTGATTTAAATATGATTAAAAAATATACAATACTAATAATTGATGATAAAGTTGAGAATTTAAAATATTTAAATACTATTTTAAAAGAAGAAAACTATGAAATAAAAGCAACAACAAATGCAAGTTTTGCAATTGATTCTGCTATTAATAATCCTGTTGATTTAATTTTATTAGATATTAAAATGCCTGAACTTAATGGTTTTGAGGTTTGTAAAATATTAAAAGGACACGATAACATAAAAGAGATTCCAATTATCTTCATTAGTGCATTAGATGATGTAAATAGTAAGGTTGAAGCTTTTGAGCATGGCGGAGTTGATTATATTACAAAACCTTTTGAAGAAAAAGAGATAAAAGCTAGAATAAAAACACAACTAGAACTAGCACAAAATAAAAAAACTATAAGTGATTTATATAAGCAGCAAGACTTTTTCTTAAAAAAAATAATACATGAAATGAACACACCTTTAGGTATTATTACTTTAAATATAAATAGTTTAGAATCAAAGATCGGAGACAAAGATGAATTTGAAGCAATAAGAGCTTCTTCAAAATCTCTATCTTCTATATACGAAGATATCTATTATTTAAGTAAAAAAGAAAAAAGAGTTTTAGATGTAGAGAAAATTGATATACTACGTTATTTATCAAAAAGAGTTTCATTTTTTCATGAGTTAGCATCGATAAAAGATATTTTTTTAGAATTACATTTAGAAGATAATTTTTATATAAATATGAATAAATATGAACTTGAAAGAATAATTGATAACACATTATCAAATGCAATTAAACATTCATTTAAAGATACAACAGTTGATGTATTTATAGAAAAAAACAGAATAAAAATTCAAAACTATGGACATAAAATAAAATCAAGTGATAATATATTTAAAGCCTTTCATCAAGATGATAATGAAAAAGGTTTAGGATTGGGGCTAAATATCATAAAAGAAATATGTGAAAAATACAAAATAAAAATTGATTTAAATATAAATAAAAGATATACAGAATTTTCTTATGATTTTTCTCAAATATCAATAGGGTAAAATATGAAAGTTTTTTTACTAGAAGATGATTTTTCATTAAATAAAATAATTACAAATTCATTAAAAAGTAGAGGTTTTTTTGTTGATAATTGTTTCGATGGATATAAAGCTGTTGAAATGGTTATGCAAAATTCATATGATCTTTTTGTACTTGATTTAAATGTTATTGGTTTTGATGGTCATAAAATCTTAGAAATTATTCGAGAATCAAATAAGGATACACCTGTAATAATAATAAGTGCACAAATTGATATGGAAAATATTAGAAAGTCTTATGCTCTTGGATGTAATGATTACATAAAAAAACCTTTTGAATTTGAAGAATTGTTTTTACGAATACAGTACCATATACAAAAATTAAATAATACAGATAAATTTTTAGTTCAATTGGACAACTCTTATAGCTTTGATTTATTAGAACAAACTTTATATCATAAACAAAAAATAGTAGATTTAAGTATCAAAGAAAAACTTCTAATGTCCCTACTTGTTCAAAATATAAATAGTATAACTTCAATAGAAATGATTCACGAATATGTTTGGGATTCAAAAGAGATGGAAGCTGTTAGTATGAGAAGTTTAATTCATAAACTAAAGAAAAAGCTAAAAAGTGGAATGATTGTAAATTTTAGAGGTGAAGGATACAAATTAATTAAATATTAGATATTTAATGTAAAATTAAGCTATAAGACATATTTTACTTGTTATATTTTCTTTAAACTGGTTAATTTAATTTAAAATTAAGTAAATGACTATTTTATATACATTTTTTATTACAATAAATTATTCTTATCTGCCATAATAATTTCATAAGCATAAAAAGGAATATTTATGAAAGAGAAATTAATAGTAATTGGTAATGGTATGAGTGGTTTACGAGTTCTTGAAGACTTGTTTGATATACAAAAAGATAAGTATGATATCACAATCTTTGGGGAAGAACCTCATGTAAATTATAATCGAATAATGCTTTCTTACCTTTTATCAGGTGAAAAAACTTTTGAAGAAACAATTATCAATCATCAAACTTGGTACGATGAACACAATATCACTTTACATAAAGGTGATAAAGCAATTAAAATTGATAAAGAAGCTAAAAAAGTATTATCACAAAATGGAAAAGAACTTTCATACGACAAATTACTAATTGCAACTGGTTCTAACTCTTTTATTCCTAAAACAATTGGTAGTGAACTTGAAAATGTTATTGGTTTTAGAACAAAACTTGATAGTGATACTATTTTAAAACTAATCTCAAAAGACAAAACAGCAGTAGTTGTTGGTGGTGGACTTCTTGGACTTGAAGCAGCTTACGGTATTGCAATGCATGGAATTAAAACTATTTTAGTTCATAGAAGTGGCTCTATTATGAGTCAACAACTTGACTCTACAGGTGGTAGACTTCTTCAAAAAAATCTAGAATCTTACGGAATTGAATTTAAACTAAATACAACTATTGAAAAAATTGAAGGTGACACAAAAGTTGAAAGTGTAACTTTTACTGATGGGCAAACAGTTGAGTCAAATATTGTAGTATTTGCTACGGGAATTATTCCTAATAAATCTCTTGCAATTGAATCTGGACTTGAAACTAAAAAAGGTATTGTAGTAAACGATTACCTTCAAACATCAGATGAAAATATCTTTGCCATTGGTGAATGTGCTGAACATAATGGAAATACTTATGGTTTAGTAGCACCACTTTATGAACAAGCTAAATTTTGTGCTAAAAAACTAGCAGGAAAAGAAAGTGATGGTTATAGTGGTTCTACACTTTCTACTAGACTTAAAATTTCTGGTATTGATTTGTTTTCTGCTGGTGATTATTTAGGTGATGAAACGACTGAAGAGTTAATCTTACTTGATGAAAAAGCAGGTATTTATAAAAAGCTTGTAATTTATCAAGATAAAATTATTGGTATTGTTTTATATGGAGATACTGTTGATGCTTCTTGGTATTTAAAACTATTAAAAGAGCATACAGATATTAGTGATTTAAGAACAAAAATACTATTTGGTAAATCAGCACTAGCAGGTGATTCTGGTCATGGTGGAAATGATATAAAATCGATGAGCGATGATGAAGAGATATGTGGATGTAATGGTATTACAAAAGGTGCTGTTGTATGTGGTATCAAAGAAAATGACTTAAAAACTTTGGGTGAAGTAAAAAGCTGTACAAAAGCAGGAGCTTCATGTGGTTCTTGTCTTGGAATTGTTGAACAAATTTTAGTTGATACTTTAGGTGATGAATACAATAATACAGTAGAGGGAATTTGTGATTGTTGTGATGTTGGACATAAAGATATAAAAGCCTGTATAAATACAAATGAGTTTGATAATGTTTATGATGTTTTCAAAAAACTTGATTGGAAGACGCAAGATGGTTGTATGAAATGTCGTCCTGCTGTAAATTACTATTTACTTGTAAAATACAATGATGATAAATACAAAAATGATAAAAGATCAGCTCTAGTAAACGATAGGGTATTTGCAAATATTCAAAAAGATGGTACCTATTCAGTGGTACCTAGAATTTGGGGTGGATTAACAAGTCCAAAAGAGCTAAAAGATATGGCAGATATTGCTGTTAAATATGATGTTCCAACTGTAAAGTTTACAGGTGGTCAGCGACTTGATATGTTAGGTGTTAAAAAAGAACAATTAGCACCAATGTGGAAAGATTTAAATGATGCAGGTTTTGTATCAGGTCAAGCGTATGCAAAAGGTTTAAGAACTGTAAAAACTTGTGTAGGTAACCAGTGGTGTAGATTTGGAACACAAGATGCAATGCAAACAGGTATAGATATTGAGAAAATGACTTGGGGCTCATGGACTCCACATAAATTCAAGATTGCAGTATCAGGATGTCCAAGAAACTGTGCTGAAGCTACTATAAAAGATATTGGTGTGATTGCTGTTGATTCAGGATGGGAAATTAGTATTGCTGGAAATGGTGGAATCAAAGTTAGAGTAACAGACTTCTTTACAAAAGTTGCTACAAATGAAGAGTTATATCATCATATAAAAGCAATTATGCAATTTTATAGAGAAGATGCATATTATCTTGAGAGAACTGCTCATTGGGTTGAAAGAGTTGGTTTAGAATATGTTAAAGATGTATTATTAAAAGATAAATCAGGAATTGATTTTTATGCTGCAAGATTTGATGAGTCACAAAGAACAGCACAAATTGATCCATGGGAACAATCACGAAAAGATGGTTTTGCAAAAGAGTTTAGCCCAATCGTAATAGCACCAGAAAATTCAGAAAGCTTTGAAGCAAAGGAAACAGTATAATGTCAAAATGGATTAAAATCACTCAAACTGAAAATATACCAGAAATGGGTTCAAGAGTAATACAATATGGTGAACTAGAAATTGCAGTATTCAAAACAAGAGATGGTTCAATTTTCGCAATAAATAATCAATGCCCTCACAAGCAAGGGAAACTAAGTGAAGGTTTAGTTCATGACCATGTGGTAACATGTCCAATGCATAACTGGGATATAGACCTAAAAAGTGGAAAAGCTTTAGGTAATGATAATGGATGTACTAATACTTATGAGAGTAAAATTGAGGATGATATTTTTTATATTAATCTTTAAAATAAAAGAAACTTTAATTTAATAAGATAGGGAATCCCTATCTTACATATGAACCATTGTTAAAGTCTACAGTAGTTCCATTTACATATTCAGGACAAGCAGTTGCTAACCAAAACATAACTTCAGCAGCTTCACTTGCATCTGCAAATCTCCCTGATGGTACCATTTTTTTAAATTCTTCTTTTCTTTCTTCACTATTATCTTTTTGCATATCAGTTTCAACTGGACTTGGAGCTATACAGTTTACTACAATACCTTGACTTCCTAATAACTTAGCAAAGATTTTTGTTGCATTAATTAAACCAGCTTTTGCAATTCCATACCAAATATCAGGATGTCCAATTTGACCAGCTATTGAAGCAGCATTTACGATTCTTCCATATCCTCTTTTTTTCATATCTTTTGAAAATATAGTCATTAATTCAACTGGAGTATGAAGATCAACATTCAGAATCTTTTCTTTTGCTTCTTTAGGATAATTATCATAAGAATATTTAGGCTGCATATATCCTGCATTATTTATTAGTGTATCAATTTCACCAACTTGTTCAGCAAGAAGAGGTAAATCTTCTACGTTTGATAAGTCATATACAATAGTAGTTACTTTTTTATTGTCTTTATATGGGAATTGTGAAAAATCCCTTCCAACTACAACTACGTCATAATCAGCCTCTAAAAACCTTGTTACTAATGCTAATCCTATACCTTTATTTCCACCTGTTACTAATACTCTTTTTAACATCTATATCCTTTTTTATTAATTATCTTTTGTAAATAATTCTAATCTATACTATTAATTACATCTTTTAATGTATTAACAATTTCATCAATTTGTTCTTTTGTAACAATATATGCAGGAGATAAAGCAATAGTATCACCAGTTGCTCTTACAAGAACTCCTTTTTTGAAACATTCTTCAAAAACATCATTTCCTCTTACTCCAGCTTTTCCTGCTTTTGGAGCTAATTGAACTGCTCCAACTAGACCAATATTTCTAATATCAATTACATTCTTTGCATCTTTAATTGTATGTAATTTTTCTTCAAAATAATCAGCTAAAAGTGCAACTCTTTCAAATAGTTTTTCTTCTTTGTAAGCTTTAATAGTCGCAATTCCTGCTGCTGCTGCAATTGGATGACCTGAATATGTATATCCATGGAAAAACTCAATTGGTGTTTTACTATTATTTATAATCCCATCATAAACTTTGTCACTTGCAACTATCGCACCCATTGGAACAGAACCATTTGTAAGACCTTTTGCAGTTGTCATAATATCAGGAGTTATTCCAAATTTAATAGATGCAAATGCTTTTCCTAATCTTCCAAAACCTGTGATTACTTCATCAAAAATTAGTAAAATATCATTATCTTTACAAATTTGAGATATTCTTTCTAAATAACCTTTTGGTGGGATATGAACTCCAGCTGAACCTGCCATTGGTTCCATAATAAGTGCTGCAATGTTTTCTGCACCATATAAATTAATAGTGTCTAATAATGCTTCAGCTTTATAAAGACCATGTTCTGGCATACCTTTTGAGAAAGCATTTTTTTCAATATCTAAAATAGTAGGAATATGAGCTACTTTTAGTAAATTGTTATATTGTCTTTTATTATTAACTAAACCACCAACAGAAATACCACCAAAGTTTACACCATGATAAGAATGTTCTCGTCCAATTATCATCGTTTTAGATGAATTCCCAATAGCTTTTTGATAAGCTAATGCCATTTTTAAAGCACTTTCTACTGATTCAGAACCTGAATTTGTAAAAAAAGCATGATTTAAACCTTCAGGTGTAATTGAAACTAATTGTTTTGCTAATTCTAGTTCTAATTCATTACCAATTTGAAAAGCAGGTGAATAATACATTTTACCTGCTTGTTCTTTTATAGCTTCAACAACTGTAGGGTAATTATTCCCTAAGTTACAACACCAAAGTCCTGATACTGCATCAAGAACTTTCTGACCTTTATCTGTAGTATAATACATCCCATCTGATTCAACGAATATTTTTGGATTTTTATTAAACTCTCTATTTGGCGTGAATGGTTTCCACAATACTTCTCTATTTATCATTTTTCTTTCCTCTTATAATTTAAATTTTATATCAATAACCTCTAAGTTTTTCGTTTCTTCTTTGTAAGTATTGAATACTGACCAGAAGAATAACCGAAAGTATTAACAGTAACGAAGAAGCCGCTAAAATCGTTGGACTAATTTGTTCTCTTAGTCCTGAGAACATCTGCTTAGGAATAGTTCTTTGTTCTGGACTTGCTAAAAATATTATAATTACAACTTCATCAAATGAAGTAATAAAAGCAAATAATCCACCTGAAATAATTCCTGGTTTTATGATTGGAAATGTAATATCAAAAAATGTTGATACTGGATTTGCTCCTAAACTATAAGAAGCTTTAGTCAAATTTTTATCATATGCATTTAATGATGTTAATACATTAATCACAACAAAAGGCACACCTAAAATTGCATGTGCAATAATAAGCCCTGTATATGTACTTAATAATCCTGTATAAGAATAAAAGAAGTACATACCAGCTGCTAAAATAATCAAAGGTACAATCATAGGCGAAATGAAAATAATCATTATTAAACTTCTAAAAGGCATCTTTTCAGAATTTAATCCCATGGCTGCAACCGTACCAAATACAATTGCAAAAAAACTACTAACAATTGCTATAAAAAATGAATTTTTAACAGACATCATCCAATTTGGACTATTTAAAAATTCTTTATACCATCTAAGTGAGAATCCATCAGGATCAAAACTTAGCATTTCAGGTGTAAATGTAAAAAATGCACCTGAATTAAAAGATAAAGGAACTAAAATCAATATAGGAAGAATTAAGAATATAAAAACTCCAATTGAGAAAGTTCTAATTAATCTATAAAAATTTTTATAAAACAGCTTTTCAATTTTTTCTATCATCTTTCTATCCTAATTTTAAACTATTAACACCAACTAATTTGTCGTAAACCCAATACAATGTAATAGTAATTATAAGTAATATACCACCCATTGCAGAAGCTAACTCCCAATTGTTTGATGTTCTCATATGAAACTCAATCATATTACTTATCATTTGTCCATCAATTCCTCCAACTAGTGCAGGAGTTATATAGTAACCAACAGAAATAATAAATACTAGAATTGCTCCAGCACTTAATCCTGGGACAGTTAATGGAAAATAAACCTTAAAAAATGTAGTAAAAGGATTAGCACCAAGTGATGATGAAGCTCTAATATATGTTTGATCAACAGAACGCATAGAACCATATAATGGTAAAACCATAAATGGTAATAAAATATGTGTCATTGTTATTATTGTTGCAAACTGATTAAACATCATGTCTAATGGTTGATTTATAATATTAAAATACATCATTACATCATTTGCAACACCTTTTTGTTGTAAAAGAGTTATCCAAGAAACTATTCTTACTAAAATTGATGTCCAAAATGGTAATAAAACAAAAATCATTAATAGATTTGCTTTACTTTTTGGAAGACTTGCTAAGTAGTATGATGTTGGATATGCCAAGATCATAGTAATTAGAGTAATTAAAAATGCCATATATAATGTTTTTAATAAAATAGGTAGGTATATTCTTAAAGATTCATCTTTTTGAACAATCTTCCCTTCAATATTAAATTCTAAATCTAGTGCAGATAAAACATAAGATAATGTAAATCCATCATTAGCTCTTTTAATTGTCATCCAATATTTTGGATTTTCCCATCTTTTACTGATATTTAGTAAAAAATCTTTATAAGATTCTATATTTTCAATATCAATCTTTTTAATTTTTCTTGAAGTCTTTTTAATAACACTTCCAAAACCAGGTACCATCCTATTTAACTCTTCTGATAAAACACCACTATTTCTTTCTTTTGCCAAAACTTTAAGTTCTGACAAAAGGATTTTTATTGTTTCATCTTTAGGAAACACATTTTGATATTTATAAGTTTGCATAGAAACAACCGTATTTGGAAGTAACGTTTTTATTTTTGGATTATATACCCCTTTTATAAGGATAATACATATTGGCGTAATAAAAAAAACCAAGACAAACAATAATAAAGGCGATACTAAGGCGAACGCTTTTAATTTTTCTTTTCTATCTTTTTGTTTAAAGGAATTATCTTCATTCATTATTCATTTACTCCCAAATAAGTTGCCTTATTTTTTTAATAACCAAGCATTAAATTTTTCATTTAATTCAGTACCATAATCAGACCAAAAACCACTATCAACTTTGAACCCTTCTTCTAAGTGAGCTGTTGGTAATTTATTTTGTTCTTCAGCTGTTAATAACTTAGTTCCTGATTTTCTTGTTGGTCCATAATTTACATCTTTCATTCCTGATAATGGAACAGATGAAGTAGATGATGCAATGAATTTTTTAGCTAATTCTAAATTTTTAGTACCTTTAACAATTGCCCAACCATCTAAATCAAATGCTTGTCCATCCCAAACAACAGTAAACTGTGTTAATCTACCATTTGCTGCTTGTGCTAAAATTACTGAACCATCATTTAATAATTGAGGTGCTTGTGACCATGAGTCAAACCAAATAACTGAGTCTTTAATAGTGTCAAGCTTTGCAAATGCTCTTTTAATACCTTCATCTGTTTCTAAAACATCATAAACATCTTTAGCTGCAACTCCATCTGCTATTAATGCCCATTCTAAGTTAATTTGAGCTCTTTTCTTTAATGCTCTTTTCCCTGGGAATTTCTTAAGATCAAATAAGTCATTCATAGTTGTTGGTTTAACATCTCCTATGAATTTTTCATTGTATGCAAATGCAGTTGCCCAAAAAATATTACCAATTGCACATTCATTAATTGCCATTGGATAAAAGTCATCTTTTGCATCAACTCCATCGTCACCTTTTGGTAAAAATGATGGATCAATTCTTTCTAATAAGTTTTCATTACAAGCTTTTTCTAAATCAACATATTCCATATCAATTACATCCCATTTAACTTGACCTGTAGATACTTGTGCTTTTAACTCTGCTGATCCACCTTTGTAATCATCAAAGAAAACTTTTACTCCTGATTGCTTAACAAAAGGATCAATCATATGTTTTTTCTGTGCTTTTCCATAATCTCCACCAAATGAAATTACTGTTAAAGTCTCTTGGGCAAAACTCGATACTGTTAATGATGCTACTAATGACGCTGCTAATACTATTTTCTTCATGTTATTTCCTTAATTAATTTTTTATTTTATGTAAAATTTTATACACACCTACCACAAAAGTAAAATTAGTTTGAGTCTCCTTTTTTATTAAAATTATTTACTAACATCTAATGCTCTACAATCTTTTCTATGCCATCCAATATCAATTTGATCACCTTTTTTATACGCGTGTGCATCCATTGATACAGTATGTCTAATAACAAAATCTTTTTTTTCAGCTCCAATATTGATTACTAATCTAATATGGTCACCTATATAAAGAATATCTTTGATTGTTGCTTTAAAATTGTTTTTGATTCCTAATTTTTCATCAGGAGATAAAAGAATCTTTTCAGGTCTAATTGAAACTAATGTACTATCACCTGTTTTATAATTGTTTACATTTAAAGCTTTAATAACTCCAAATTTAGTTTCAATATTAATAATTCCCTCTTCTTCTTCGTCATCTCCAATAACTTTTCCTCTAAATTGATTATTTTCACCCATAAAGTTTGCTACAAATGAATTTGCAGGTTCTTCATATAGTTTCATAGGTGCATCTATTTGTTGTGCTATTCCATCATTAAAAATTACAATTCTATCTGACATTGTAAGAGCTTCTGTTTGGTCATGTGTGATATAAATAATTGTTAATTTTAATTCTTCATGTAATTTTTTTATTTCATATTGCATTTGCTCTCTTAGTTGCTTATCTAAAGCACCTAAAGGTTCATCCATCAAAATAATTTCTGGTTCATAAATAAGAACACGAGCTAGAGCAACTCTTTGTTTTTGTCCACCTGATAATTGACCTGGATATCTTTTTTCAAAATCTAGTAATTCAACTAAAGCCAAAGATTTATTTACTTTTTCTTTTATTAGTTCTTTATCCATTTTTCTAATTTTTAAAGGATATGCTAGATTTTCTGCAATTGTCATATGTGGGAAAAGTGCATAGTTTTGGAAAACAACTCCAATATTTCTTTTATGAGGAGCAATATCATTAATTGCAACCCCATTTAAAGATATTTCTCCACTCGTTATACTTTCAAAACCTGCTAACATCATTAAACAAGTTGTTTTACCACTTCCTGATGGTCCTAACATTGTTAGAAATTCACCTTTTTTTACTTTTAAATTAAAATCTTTTACAACAAGTTTCTTATTATCATAACTTTTTTTGACATTTTCAAATACAACATACGAAGAATCCATTTTAAACCTTATTTAAATTATTTGTAATAAAAGTTTATTAGAATTATCTATTTATTATAATAATTTATTGTATATTTTTTAGTCAATTTAATAAAAGTTTATTAGAATTATGTATTTATTATAAAGATTTATTGAATTGTTGGTATATATTTAGATAGTAGTTTTAAAAAATTAATTTTTTTTCTAGTTTAAAAAATCTTTGATCTATACTTTATGAAATAACTGCCCATTTAATATTTATTATAATTGCACTTACAGAACTAATGGCTTATCTGTATTAATGTACTATATTTACTTATTAAATAATATACAAAAGGTTTAGCATTGTATATTATTTATTCATTTAATATACAAAATTATTAGTATAAATTGTATAATAAGAAAAAATATATAGGATTAAGATGAGAGAATTTATAGAAACTTATAATGAACATCAAGATGAAATTGAATTTTTTATACAAGAAAGTATTAAAAACTTAGGTAATTTATTTATACATAAACAAGATAATTTTGAAAAAGTTTTTAATGTTTTCCCTTCATTGGAACTTATTTATTTTACAAATAAAGATACAAAAATTCAGTCAGCATCAAACTATTATAGAAATAAACTAGACCCTGAAGCAAAGGGTAAAAATAGATCACATTTAATATCAAAATTAGAATTTAAAGAAGGTAATATAGCTTTTTCAAAACCTTATATTAGTTCTGCTACTAGAAATACTTGTATTACAGCAACTATTAAAGAAAATGACCAAATAATATTTTTAGATTTTAGACTTGATATTTTACTTGAAAAGTTAAATCTTATTGAGTTAAATCAAACTTTTCATAAGGTAACAAAAGGTTTTTATATTACTGCTGGTTTTTCAATGGTGTTATTATCAATTATGACTATTGGTTACTCTTTGTATGAATTTGTTTATTATATCTTTCTTGAAACTACATTAACTTTAGAAATGATTTTTAAACCTATTATTGCATTAACCTTGAGTATTGCGATATTTGACTTAGCAAAAACAATATTAGAACAAGAAGTATTTTTCAAATCATATTCTAAAAACTCAAAAGTTGAAACAAAAGTTTTAACAAAGTTTTTAAGTACGATTATTATTGCATTATCTATTGAAGCCTTGATTGTAGTATTTAAAATAGCACTTCACGATTATGACAAAATGATAAATGCCTTTTATTTAATTGCTGGTATTTCAGTAATATTATTATCACTTACTGCATTTATTCATTTTTCTAACAAAAAACATAAGTAATACTCGGAGTTTAGGATTCATTGTTTTAATATATATTGAAACAATGAATTCAGCTCCTAAATACTTAACTCTTTTGTAAGTTTTATTCTAGATGCTACACTTGTTATTAAAAAGTTTTTTTAGTTCATTTAAATATAAATAATAAGCGATAATAAAAATTCATTATATAATAATCAAATGCATATTTAATAAACAGTTTTAGAAAAATATCATAAAAATATACTGTATAATTAATTTATTATAATTAATTTCTGTATAATTAATTTATATAAAAGAAGGTTAAAAAATATGCAAGACTTTATAGCACAAGATGAAATCTCGAAAGAGATATTAAATTCAGCAAAATTATTACAAGCGGTTAACGTACATGCCTTAATATTAGGGGCTCCTGGAGTTGGTAAAAAATCACTCGCTCAGTACATTTTACCTAATTCAAAGATTTATAATTCGAAAATATTACAACAAGATATTCAAGATGAAGTAGTTATTTTACAAGATGATGCAATTATCATAGATAAAATTAATGAAATTACAAATGTAGATCTTTTTCTAAATTGGATAAGCACTAATAATATTAGGATTATTGCCATTTCAGATAATAATATGTTAAATCAGAAATTAAAAGATATATTTTCTATAAACCTTGAGATGCCTTCTTTATATAAAAGGGAATTAGATACAAAAGCATTAATTCATAAATTTTCAATTGAAGCTTCTAAAACTTTAGATATGGATATGATTTCAACATCAAAACTAATTACAAATATTACAAATAATAGTCATTCACTTAGAAAATCGATATACTTTTCTTATCTTTTTGAAACTATTGGAGAAGAAGAAATATTAATGTTTTTAGAAAAATACTTAGGAGAAAATTTAGGAGAAGAAAATGCATATAAAAATCTTCTTTACTTATTTGAAGTTCCTTTGATAAAAGCATCTACAAAAAAATATAAATCTCAAGTACAAGTTGCAAAACATTTAGGCTTAAATAGGATAACATTAAGAAAGAAATTAGAAACACATAAAGAATTATTATGATTGAATTAAATATACAAATAGAAGACTTAATATCACAAAAAGCAAGTGATTTTGAAATATCAAAAGTTTTTAAGAACTATTTTAAAAATTATGTAGCATCAATTGACACAACATTAGAAACTACTGGTGGAAAAGATTTTTTTGTAAAACATACAAAACACACTGACAAATTCTTAATCTTACTTTACAAATATATCCTACGAAAAAATTTTGGTTCTTATCAACCAATGAGTTCGTCAATCCCTATTAGTTTAATAGCACTTGGTTCTTATGGTAGACAACAACTTTGTATATATTCAGATATTGATATTATGATTTTATATGAAGAAATCAAGGGTTATAATTTAAAAGAAATTATGGAAGAGTTTATTACTCTAGCATGGGATTGTGGTTTAAAACTAGGTTCAAGAGTTCATGAATTAAAAGAAGTTGCATTAAGTGTTGAAGAGGATATAACTATTAAGAGTTCTATTTTAGAATCAAGAATGATTTTTGGTTCTAAATATCTTTGGTATGGATATGAAAATGTACTGCATCTTATTAGAAAAACAAACCAAAAAGAGTTTATTTTAGAAAAACTTGAAGAACATAAACAACGATTATTAAAATACCCACTAAATATGGAACCAAATATAAAAGATGGTTATGGTGGTATTAGAGAATCAAATATGCTATATTGGATAGCAAATATTCTATATGGAACTTCTGATACAAAAACTTTAATTGGTAGTGAATTTACTGAAGAAGAATATAAAAGGTATAGACAATCTTTAGAATATATTTTTCAAGTTAGAAATGCATTGCATAATATTGCAAGAAAAAAACAAGATCTTGTAACCTTTGATATCCTTCCTGATTTAAGTACAAAACTAGGATTTCAAAATACACCTCGTCATACAAAAGATAGACAATGTATGGCAAAACTTTTAAGATGTTTACATATAATTCATAGTTTCACAGTAACTATGGTCAAAAAATTCACAAGAAAAATAATCTATAACACTGATAATATTCCTAAATTAAAAGCTCATAGATATAAAAAGAATCTTTATATTGTAGATAATACTTTATATACATCTTTTAATGCAAAACCTAAAAGTTTAAATAATTTATTAAAAGAATTAATTGAATTACCTTCAACAGTACAGAGATTTGATAGATCTTATATTTATTATGCAAGTAAAACAAAACTTCCAAGTACACAATCTAAGGAATTAAAGAAAAATATTAAAGCAATGTTATTTAAAAAATCTTTATATCCAGTAATTAAATTAATTTATAATTCTGGCTTATTTCAAGCGATTCTTCCTAGTACAAAAAAAATTATTGATCAGCCACAATTTGATGGATATCATCAACATCCTGTTGATGTTCACTCAATTAAAACATTAAAGTTTGCAGAAAATATTAAAGATCCTTATATTCAAAAGCTTTTCAATTCTTTAACTAAACAACAACAAACTATTACAAAACTTGTAGCATTATTTCATGATATTGGAAAAGGAAGACCTACAGATCATCATATTGTTGGTGAAAAGTTATTTAAGACTATGGGTATATCATTTGGTTTTGATGAAGAACATATAAGAGTTGGATCTACACTTGTAAGATATCATAATATGATGTCCTATGTTGCTACACATGAAGATATATATTCAGAGAAAACTATTCTTAACTTCACAGGATTAGTAAAATCAGAGATTGCATTAAGAATGTTATATGTAGTTACATACTGTGATATTTCAGCTGTAGGAAAAAATATTTATAATAGTTCAATGGCTTCTCTTTTAAAACAGTTATATGCACAGTCACTCCCTGCTTTTGAGAATCAAGATTTATTAAATGAAAGTGCAAGAAGAGTTGCAAAACAAAATACTATTAAGAATTTAAAAAGATATAAAGAACTTCCAAATTTAGTTAAAAAGAAAATAATGTACATTTCTTCAAATCAGATATTCTTAAAATTAAAAGCTGAAGATATTTTAGATATTGCAATTAAAGCAAAAGATGTAGATAATTACATTTATAAAATAATGAATACAACTCAGTTAACAATTAGAATTATTAGAAATGTACCTTTAAACCTTGGTTATCTTTTAGGAAAATTAGAGTTTTTAAATATTGCATCAATGAATATATTTAAACTTTATGATAATAAGAAAGCATTTTATATTTCATTTACTGAAAAAGTAGATGATGAAGATTTACCTTTTATTGAAGAAATTATAAAAAGTTCTTTTGATATGACAAAAACTACTAAATCAATAATTCCTATAATCAAAAAAGAAAATATAAAAGTTAACTGTAATCATACAGCTTATCTAGCAGCTATGAATCTAGTTGTTAAAGATCAAAAAGGTTTATTTGCTTATATTGCAAAGATTTTTGATGATTTTAATATTGAAATTGAAAGTGCAAAACTTCATACAATTAAAGGATATGCAAAAGATTTATTTTTGATTGAAAAGAATGGTAATTTTTGTACTAAACAAGATGAAATTATTGATTTATTATGTATTGAGAATAAAGTAGATAAAAGTTAAAATTTTTATCTACTTTGAGTTTACTTATACTTGCTCTAAAATAGTAGGATTTTAAACAAGTACATAATAAGTCAAGAATATTAATAAACTTAAAATTTTTTTATTTAAGTCTACTTTTTACTTATTATTGGCAATTGCAGTTGCCATATTTATAAGATTTTGTGACCAATCTTTACTAAGTGTTGATTCTTTTATTACTTTTATTTTTAATTCTTTAGCAAGACTTTTTGCACTTTTATCTGAAAATTCACTTTGTGTAAAAATAGCTTTTATATTTTCTTCTTCAGCTTTTTTTATTAATTCTAAAAGTACTTTTGGTTTTGGCTCTTTTCCTTCTATTTCTATTGGAAATTGACTTAATCCGAAATCCCTTGCAAAATATCCCCATGAAGGATGGAAAACCATAAATTTTGAATCACTTGGTACATTTAATAGTAATTCTCTAATTTTTTTATCTGTTGAGTTTATTTCATCTAAAAATGCTAAGAAATTTTTCTTATAAAAATCTTTATTTTTTGAATCAATTTTTATTAATTCATTATAAATATTTTTTGCCATAATCTTTACATTTAAAGTACTTGTCCAAGTATGAGGATCTGGTTTTACATAAGTTTTTTTATCATGACTATGCTCCGCATTTTTACGCTTATGTTTTTTCATAAGAATATACTTTACACCTTTTGTCATAGAAACAATTTTCATATTTTTATTTTGTGTAGCAAATTTTTCTAACCATACATTTTCAAAACCAATATGTATTGGAAAATAAATCTGTACTTTAGAAAGTTCTCTTAATTGTGACGGTTTTGGTTCGTATGAGTGTGGATTACTTCCTGGTTGAACCATTGCAATAACATTAGCTTTATTCCCTGCTATTTTTTCAACAAAAGTTTTTTGAGGTAACAAACTAACTGCGATATTAATTTGAGCAAAAAGATAATTTGCAAAAATTGATATGATTAGTAGATATTTCATTTATTTCCTTTCTATATGCAAGCTAGTTGCAATTAAAGAGATAATATAAAATATTGGATTAAATGCAACTTAGTTGCATTTAACTCCTATTAATAATGAGTATAATTTAAACACTTTGAGCTAAGAGTTTAGCTCCTTTAAAATCTCTTTTACCAGTCCCTAGTTTTGGGATTTCATCAACTATTTTTATAATACTTGGAATCATTAGATTATTATCAAATGCAGAAATAATCTTTTCTTTTAAATCTTCAATAAACTCATCATCAACATTTGATATTAAAAGTATGATTTTTTCACCTTTTTTTTCATCTTCTATTGAAGTTGCTATATAATCTGTTAAGGAATCTTCATCTAGTTTTATAATTTTTGATATTAGATTTTCAATAGCACTTAAACTAACCATTTCTCCGCCTAATTTTGCAAATCTTGAATATCTATCAACAATAGTTAAAAAACCATCACTATCTAGCTTTCCTTTATCTCCTGTTATATAAAAAGTTCGTCCATTTATTTCTTTTAGAACTTCTTTTGTTTTTTTCTCATCTTTTAAATATCCTTTCATTACTTGAATACCAGAGATTAGAACCATTCCTTCTTCCCCTATTTCTAACTCTTCAAAAGTTACTGGATCTGTGATTTTTATTAATGTTCCAGGAAGTGCCATTCCTACTGTTCCTATTTTACTTCCTTTTTGTACAGTAAAATCAGGTGTTAAAACATCAGGTAAATTACAAGAAGTTACAGGTGTTGTTTCTGTTGTTCCAAAACCTTCTAAAATATCTTTTCCAAATTTCTTCTTAAAATCACTTCGTACATCTTCTCTTAATTTCTCTGCACCTGCTACTATTATTCTTAAGCTTTCAAACATTAAAGGATTTACTTTTCTATTTTTTGTATAAAGTCTAAAAAATGTTGATGTTCCTGTTAAAATTGTTGCTTTATATTTATAGATTAATTTACCTAATCCTAAACCATCAGTGGGATCTGGATGTGCAACAGTTTTAATTCCTTCAATTAAAGGGAGAAATGTTGTTACAACTATTCCAAAAGCATGGAAAGTAGGAAGAGAACCTACAAAAACATCATCATCATTTACATTTAAAACATTTGCGATTTGCTGTGAATTACCTAATACATTATCACTACTTAATTCAACACCTTTAGGTGTTCCTTCACTTCCTGAAGAGAATAAAATAAGTACAGTATCATCTTTTTTTATTTTCTTTATGTGTATAGCTTTAAGTAAAAAACTTGGTAAATATTTAACAGATAATAAAGTTAATAATCCACTAACTTTACTTATATCTTTTTTAATATCTTCTAAATATATAACCTCAACTAAATCTAACAATGAAGAAATATCTATACCTTTTGCTTTTAGTTTCTCTACAAATTTTGAAGATGCAATAATAGTTTTTATTTCTGCTTTTTCTACTGCTAGTTTTAGTGAATCTATTTGAGCTGTATAGTTTAAATTTACAGCTGTTTTTCCCATCATTAATACTGAATTATTTATAAAAGCTCCCGCTGCACTTGATGGAATTAGAAGTCCAATATTTTGACCTTTTACTTTTTTTTCTAGTAAATTTTTAAAAAGAATTGATGCTGTTAGAAACTTGTTCCCACTTAATTCTATACCTGTAGAATCTGCTATTATCATTTCATCTGATACTTCTTTTAACTTATCAAAAATAGTCTCACTTAGTGTTCCTAAATTTTTGATATGCTCTCTCCAAGATTTTGTAGATAAGGCAATAACTTCTTGTTTGATACTTGCAACATTTGCATTTTCTTTATTCATAACTTTTGAGAAAGAAACAGTAACGGTATTTGTTCTATAAGTTCTTTTTAGTTTATTACTTGCTCTACTAAACATAGACTCCCATAAACCTCTAATATAAAAAGATACAACACTTACATCATTATTTGTTTGTCTTAATATTAATTCAAAACCTCTTTTAAATTCCCCTAAATGTCCATTTCTTGTGATATTCCCTTCTGGAAATAAAACTACAATATTTCCAGCGTCTAACTCTTTTGCAACTGTTTGCATTGTAGTTTTACTTGAAGCTCCTGAAATTGGAATTGCATTAAACATTTTTAGTAACCATTTTAGATACCATTTATTATAAATAGATTTTTCCATAACAAATTTTACTTCTCTTGGAACAGACATTAAAATAACTGCCCAATCAATCCATGAAACGTGATTTCCTAATAATAAAACACCTTTATTTGAAGGAATGTTTTTAACGCCATTTACTTCTAATTTATACTTTAATCCAACAATAAGTTTTACGAATAATAAAAGCATAGATTGAGGAAATTTTACAACTGTATACATAGAACCTATAAATGTAATTGCAAGGATTATATATATTGTATTTAAAGGATCAAGTGCAAAAAATGATACTATTGTTGTCATACTTAACATTATAAACATTGCTAAAGAATTAAACCAATTATTCCCAGCTAGAATAGTTCCTAAAATCTTTTTATTTGCATTAAATTGTATTAAAGCATTTAGCGGAACTACAAATAATCCTCCAAAAACACCAAATAATAAAAATGACATAATAAGTAAAAAAGGTGTTTGTACAATAGTAGCTATATAAATCATAAGAGCCATTCCAAAAGCAGCAATAGGTATTGTTCCTATTTCAATATAATGCTTTGAAACTTTTGAATATATAATTGCACCAAGAGCTATACCAATTCCTGAAGATGCTAATACACCATTTATAACAAATACATCCGTAATATCTAAATACTGCTTTGCATACGATGGAAATACTGATAATAATGCTTGTGATATTCCCCAAAAAATTGAAAGTCCTATTATTGATAAAAAGATTATATTATTTGAAAAAATCGTATTTATATTTTTTACTAATAATTTTCCTTTTAGTAAATCATTTTTATTTAATTCTAAACGATCATTCTTTTTATATACTGTTCTTATTTTCTTTAGAATAAATAATGAAACAATCATTTCTAAAAAAGCTACAGGTAAAATATAATATGTTAAAGGAAGTATTTGACTAAGTAACTCTTCTTTTGTACTTAATAAATCTAAGTTATTTGAAGTATAAAAACCCTCAAAAATATAAGAAGTAATTCCTATTGCAAATAGTATTGCAAGAATAGAAATTGTTTGTAAAGCGGAATTACCTTTTGCTAGATTTTTTTTACCATAAATATCCAAAATCAAGCCAAATTTTGCAGGAGAATAAATAGCACTTTGTACAGCTAATAAAACTAAAGAAATCATAGCAAAATAAAAGTTTCCACTTAAGTATGCAAGTATCATAAGAACAGATAAACAAAAAGACGAAACTGCACCATAAATTAGTATTGTTTTTTTATTATACTTATCAGATAAATAACCACTTAGCGTAAATAAAAGTAAAAAAGGAATAATTATCATAGAATTTATAACAGAAATCCATATAACTTGTTCACTCCCATCAAATACTTTAAATGCAATATTTTGAAGTAAAACTTTATGTGAAACATCTACAAGAGCATTACAAAACACTACAAATAAAAATGCTAGTTTTATTGTAGATACGTTTTTTATTTTACTTATACTTTCTAATATAGCACTCATTAGTAAGCCTTTTTAAATTCTTCAATTGTATGACGATTGAAAATATATGGTTTAAATGCATTTAAAATATCAAGAACTAAAACCTCAGGTAAAAAGCCAGTTTTTTCTAAAACTTTTGTACTCAATTTTCTTTCTAATATAGCAAGTTTTTTACTTGTAGATACATATTCACTAATCAAATCAGTTGAAATATCATATTCTCTTAATTGTTTATATACATTTAAAACCTCAATTTCTGTCTTAAAATATACTTCTTTATCATCTAATAAATCTAAAGAAATTGCTTCATTTAAAATATCAATATCTAAGTCTTTTTTATTAATTGGATTTTTTATTTCACTTGATAACATTTGAATTGATTGTAATATCAAATCAGCTCTATTTTCAAAATTGATTTGATAATAATCAAAAAGTTCTTTTATATAATCAAGAGAAAAGTTAAGATTGTCTTTAAAATATTTAATCATATTTAAAACAGTGATTGTAATTTCAGGGTAATACTTCATATTCTTTGAAGTACTTAAAGTATTTGGTAATAAACCTTTTTTATAATAAAAAGAGATTGTATGATTACTCAAAGTACTTACCTCAACTAATTCAGACATTTTATAGTAGTTTTTATTTTCTATAACTTTCATTCTTATTCCTTAAAGTGAAGAGCTAAACTCTTTACTTTTGGAAGTATAGATTAATTTTATTTAAAAGTCAAGAGTTCTACTCTTTACTTTTAATTTTTATTTCTTTTTTCTCTTTTCTATATTTTTTTATTGAGTCTATTGAAAATATTACTAAAGCTATCCAAATTAATGAAAAAGTAATCATTTTATCAAAATTAAACTCTTCATCATAAACAAAAACAGCAAGTAAAAAAGCACAAGTAGGTCCGATATATTGTAAAAAACCTAAAGTTGTAAGTTTCATTCTTGTGGCTGCTCCATTAAATAAAAGAAGAGGAATAATAGTCATTAAACCACCAAGAGTTAGCATAATATTTATATAATTACTTGAATTTAGAAATGAAATAGAATCATTTGCATAAAGATAATATATTCCAATAAGTGCAAAAGGCATCATTATTAATGTTTCTACAAATAGTCCAACAATTGAGCCTACATTAACTTTTTTTCTAAGCATTCCATAGAAAGCAAAAGAAAAAGCAAGAGATAAAGAAACAATAGGAATAGAACCTAAGCTAATTAATTGATATAAAACTGCACAAAAAGCAATAAAAATTGCAAAATATTGATTTTTACTCATTCTTTCTTGAAAAAATAAAAAGCCTAACAATACATTTACTAAAGGATTTATATAATAACCAAGAGCAGTTTCCATTAACATATTATTTGTAACTGCCCAAATATAGATTAACCAATTTAAAGAAATAAAAAGTGTTGAAAAAGCTAAATATTTCAACTTCCGCACATCTTTAATAAGTAATTTATAAACATCTACTTGCTTAGTAAGATATAACAATGGAACTAATACAACAAATGACCAAATGATTCTATGAATCAACACTTCTAAAGGTTCAACACTTGAAACTTCTTTAAAATAAATAGGGGCAATTGCACCCCAAAATAAGAATGCAAATATACCATATATTTGACCTAGTTTGCTTTCACTCAAAATAATTACTTTATATTAAATTTTTTCAACTATAGCCAAAAATATTTTAAAATAAAGCTTTTATCTCTTCTGCATTTAAAACTTTACCTGTAGATTTAACTTCACCATTAATTACAAGACTAGGAGTACTCATAACACCATAATCCATAATTTTAACTATATCTTCAACTTTTTCAACTTGTGCAAATATTCCAGCATCAGCAACAGCTTTTTTTGCATTTGCTTCTAAAGCTTTACATTTTGAACAACCTGTTCCTAAAATTTCAATTTTCATAATTTTTCCTTTTTATAACTGTTTTAACACTATTTATAAAATTGCATTAAAAGCATATCCAACTAATAAAATAGCACTTCCTACGATACCAAAGAATATTCCGATTAATTTCATAGATAATACTCTTTTTAAAATCATTGCCTCAGGTAGACTAAGAGCAACTACTGCCATCATAAATGATAAAGCAGTTCCAAGAAGCATTCCTTTTGAAGTTAAAACCTCAATTAATGGAATCATTCCAGCAGCATTTGAATACATTGGTATTCCCATAACTACAGCTATTAAAGGCGTATACCAAGAATCCCCACCTGCATAATAAGCAATAGTCTCAGCTGGAACAAATCCATGTATAAACGCTCCAATTGCAATACCGATAATAACATAAAGATAAATTTTTGTGAATATATCTCTAGTTCCATCCCAAGCTTCATTCATATGATTTTTAAAACTATTTATCTCATTTAAATCATTTCCACTACAACAAGCTGCTGGTTTTATATCTATAAGTACTTCTTTTTCTAAGTTTAAACTTCCAATAATCAAACCTGCAACAATTGCAATTAATAATGCACAAGCTACATATAAAAGTGTGATTTTCCATCCAAATAATGAAAATAAAAGTGCAATAACAACAGCATCACTAAGTGGTGCTGATATTAGATATGAAAATGTAACACCTAAAGGAATCCTAGCTTGTAAGAAACCTAAGAAAAGTGGTATTGCACTACACGAACAAAAAGGTGTTAGCATTCCAAAAAAAGCTGCTAAAATATGTCCCAAAAGTTTATGCTTACCTTGTAGATAATCTCTTACTTTCTCAACTGGGAAATAGCTTCTTAAAAGTGAAACTAAATAAATAATAACAATAAGCAATATAAATATTTTTACTGTATCAAAAATAAAAAAATGAATTGCTTGTCCTAAATGTGTTGTTTTATCTAATCCTATTAAAGCATAAACTAAATAATCAACAAGTTTTTCCCATAATGTAAACATTTTTTACACTCCTAACGTTTCTTTTACCTTTGGAAGTAATTTTTCTTCAATTTCATTGTATGTATCAATAAATGCATCAAAACCTTTTCCATCTGGATCTTCAAAGCTAATATGAATAACTTTCACAGCTTTTGGAAACATTGGGCAAGTTTCATGAGCATTATCACAAACTGTAACTACTAAATCATAGGCATTATCTATAACTTTGTCAATAGTTTTTGAATGATATTCATCTTTCCAAATACCTTTTTCTTCTAATAACTTCTTTGCATTTGGATTAACTTTTCCACTTGCTTTTACACCTGAAGAATCAGCTACTACACCATCTAATTTTGCATTTATTAATGCTTCTGCAACTATACTTCTACAAGAATTTCCTGTACATAAAATTAAAACTTTCTTTTCCATTTTCTAATCCTTTTTATTTAATATATTTTGTTACTTTAAAATCACTCTTATTAATAAATATTATTCAGCCCATTTAAGGAAATCATAATATTCTTTTGCATTTTCAGGGGCTACTTGTTTATAATGTTTATAATATGAAAACTTTTTATCATCTATATATTTATAAATATCCTCTCTTTGAATTTCATCATCATAAGCTTTTGAAACATCATTTTTTAATACTCTTAAATATTCCAATGTTGGTTTATAAGAGTTTTTATCAAACTGCTTTCCATGTCCACCCATTACATATTTAACATTCATAGACTCTAATTTTTCTAAAGCTTTAATCCAATTATCAAGATTTGAATATTTTGCAAACTTAACCATTCTTCCATTAAATACAATATTTCCTGCAAATATGAAATCTTCACTAGGAACGAAAACTGCAATATCCGAAACTGAATTTGATGAATTGCTTAGTTTTAAAACTTCAATATTTATATTTTTACCTTTGATAATATATTTATCATCTGTAAAAATATCTGCTTGTACTATTTTTGAATTTAAATACTCCTCTTCTGTCGTGATTTTTGGTATTCTATTAAACTTTTCTGAATTTTCTTCTAACTCTTTTACTACTGTTTTATGTGCAATAATTGGAATCTTTTTCTCTTTATAAAAAGAAGCACCTGTATATCTATCATCGTGGAAATTTGTCACAATTACATAAGAAATCTTTTTATTATGTTTTTTACTTATAAATTCACTTAACTCTTTTGCAAAATTATATGTAGGACCCGCTTCAATTACTACAATAGAATCTCCAATATCAACAGTACAAACATTTGATACAAAACCTTTATTACTCTTCATAGGTGGATTAAAATCACCTATGAAACAATCAATATTAGAAGTAACTTTTACAGCTTTAAAATCATAACTATTTGCAAATAAACTAAGAATTGGCAAGATACATATCAATATAATTTTTTTCATTTTAAAACCATGCTAATGATAATAATACTATTAATAATACTGGTGGAGTAATGATTAAACCAAATTTACTATATTGAGCAAATGAAATATTTACACCTTTTTTTGCTAAAACGTGTAACCATAAAAGAGTTGCTAATGAACCAAATGGAGTCATTTTAGGTCCTAAATTACAACCGATAATATTCGCATAAGCCAAAGCTTGATTTGGAATATCTTGTAAAGCTATATCCATAATCATAACAGTTGGCATATTATTCATAATTGCTGATAAAATTGCAGCTAAAAAACCTGTTCCTACAATTGCAATAACATCACCTCTGTGACTTAAATCTTGTAAAATCACCGCTAAATAATCAGTTAATCCTGCGTTTTTTAAACCATAAACAACAATATATAATCCAATACTAAACCATACAACTTGCCAAGGTGCATCTTTTATAATTTTTACAGGTTCAACAGTTTTAAATATACTTGCAATAATAAGGAAGATAATTCCTCCACCCAATGCAAATACTGAAACAGGTAAATCATACATATCTCCAATGAAATAGCCTACTAATAAAACAGCTAAAAATATCCATGCAATATAAAAAAGTGTTTTGTTTTTAATCGCACTTTGTGGGTCTTTTAATAAAGAAATATCAACTTGTTTTGGAATATCTTTTCTTAAAATTATCCATAAAAAAACAATTGAAGCAAATACACTTACAATATAAGGTATTAACATATTTGAAATATATTCACTAAATCCAATATTAAAATAGTTTGCAGTTACAATATTTGTAAGGTTTGAAAATACCAAAGGCAAAGACGCACTATCACTAATAAATCCACCTGCTAATAAAAATGCAATAATTGTTTTTAAATTTAATTTTAATATTTTCATTTGAGCCAATAAAATTGGAGTTAAAATAAGTGCTGCTCCATCATTTGCAAATAATGCAGAAACAAAAGCACCTAATAAAATAGAATAAACAAACATTTTCATTCCATTGCCATTTGAAAACTTTGTCATTTTCAAAGCACACCATTCAAAAAATCCAATTTCATCTAAAACAAGTGATAAAATAATGATTCCTATAAACGAAAGTGTTGCATCCCAAACTATATTTGTAACGATTAAAACATCTGAAAAAGAAACAACTCCTAAAACCAATGCAATAAGTGCACCAATTACAGCACTTGTTCCTATTTGTAAATCTTTTGGTTGCCATATTACAAAAATTAATGTAATAATAAAAATAGCACTTGCTAATATCATATTTTTTCCTAAAAAGTATTT
Organism: Poseidonibacter antarcticus; assembly: GCF_003667345.1. Classification (NCBI taxonomy): domain Bacteria; kingdom Pseudomonadati; phylum Campylobacterota; class Epsilonproteobacteria; order Campylobacterales; family Arcobacteraceae; genus Poseidonibacter; species Poseidonibacter antarcticus. Next base: position 19,836 of record NZ_RCWF01000003.1, on the reverse strand, counting down.
TGTGTATTAGTTACATCAATATATTAATATATCTTGATGTAATTTTATAAAAAAAAAGCAACTTTTCAGTTACTTTTCTTCCATTCCTATAATTTCTGGTTTTAACATATAAATATATGTATCAACATCTAATTCATCATATCGCTCAACTGTTACAGAAGTTCTAACAAACTCTTCACCTTCAAACTCATCTAAACTATCCCAATGATTTATTAAATTTGATGAATAAAATAGAAACCCGTGAATAGTATCTCTTTTTTTATCAAGTCTAATTCCAGGGTAACCCATACTAGCAGACCAACCTGCATCTACTAATTTCCCTTGTACAGTTGCTGGAACAAATTTACCAACTATATTTTCTAAAAAATACGCATTTGGACAATTTGGCATCAAAGTACCATATACAAAAAGTGTTTCAGTCATTTTGAATTACAAGCCTTTATTAAATTTGGTAGTTCTATTTCTAATGTCATTATCTCTTTTATAGAACTTTGTCTAAACTCATCAAGTGGAGACCTAAGACTATAATAAGCCCAACGCCCTACTCTCTCAACTTTTAAAAATCCCGCTTCTTTTAATATTTTAAGATGTCTTGAAAGTCTAGATTGAATCATATCAAAAGAGTTTTCTAAATCACATACACAACATTCGCCATGAATATTTATAAATTTAATTAACTTTATTCTAGTTTCATCATTTAACGCTGAAACAGATTTTAAAAATATATCCATGCTTTTCCTTATAATTTATGGAAGTGTATCATAATATTTTTTATATATCAATATATCTTGATGTATATTTATTTTCTTTTAAAAGAAAGAATTATTTTATTATTCTCATTTACACCTTATCCTCTTGATATTTAGTAATTCCAATACTTTTATTCAAGTATCTTTTTTCTAATGTTTTTTTATAAGCACTTGCCAATACTTCTATTTTTAATATATTTCTAATATTTTCTTGGTTTTCTTTGGCATTATAAAAGCATTTATTTATAAACTCTATTGAGATATTTGGATATTTTCTTTCTTGTAAAATAAACTTATCATTTTTAGATATTTCCCCTTCTTTTAGTACTCGAAGTTGAAATCCTGTTTTCCCTTCTTTTACAACTATTGATGTGAGATTTTTAATTTCACTTATAAAAGATATTTTCCAACAGGGGAGTCTTGGTTGGCATACTTCTAAAACTGCATTTGAACAAGTAAAAATATCCCCTAAACAAATATCACTATCATCACAATTTTCTAAGATGATATTTTCACCAAAAGCACATTCTTTTAAATCTAGTTTATATTTGTCTTTAAAAAAATTATATGCACCTTGTGTATAAACACAAAGTGCTCTATCTTTTCCACCGTGAGATATTTTATCTGATTGTGTATCAGCTTTTAATCCTAAAGTAGTTACAAAAATATCATCATTTATCTTTTGTTTTTCATAGCTACTTTTAAAACTTGTATCTCTTTTTTTGAAAGTTTTTTCACTTCCTACATAAATATTCTTTATTCTTAATCTCATTTTACGGATTAATCATTTGAATAATAAGTGGTAAAAAAACTGCGGTTAAAATTCCACTAAGTCCCATGGCAAGCGCTGAAAATGCTGCTGCTTTTTCACCTATTTCAATTGCTCTTGCTGTTCCTATTCCATGTGATACTAAACCTAATGCAAAACCTTGCGAAGTTTCACGTTTTACATTTATTAATTTAAAAATACTTGTACCAAAAATTGCTCCAATCATCCCTGTAATAACCACAAAACCAACTGCTAGTGAAGGTATTGCTCCTATTTGTTCAGAAGTAATTACTGCAATTGGTGCTGTTATTGATTTTGTTGTCATTGATAAAATTGTAGGAAGTTCTGCTCCTAAAGCCCATAATAAACCAACTGCTAGTACGATTGAAAATACACCTGCTATAAAAAGTGTAGCAACAATTGGAATAAAAAGTGCTTTTAAATGCTTTAAATTATTATACAAAGGAAGAGCCAATGCAACCGTTGCTGGTCCTAAAAAGAAGTGAATAATTTCAACACTTTTAAAATACTCTTCAAAAGATGTATTTGTGTAAACAATCAATGATAAAATTATAATATATGAAGTAATAATTGGTTGTAATAAAGTATGTTTATTAAACTTCTCATAAATTATAATTCCTAATTTATATGAAAGCAAAGTTACTACTAACCACGTTAAGGGTGTTTGATTTATATACTCTAATAATGCATTATAATTCATTTTTATCCTCTACTTTTTGTGTTAAATAATCCATAAATTTCGATGCGAAAACTAAAGCTACCAATGTACCAACTACCAAAGAAATTAAAATTGCCCAAAATTCTCTTGTAATAACATCTATTTGTGTGATAATACCCATAGCTGCTGGAATAAATAAAAGAGGTAAATATCTTAAATGCAAGAATACAGCTGAATCTAAACTTGGAAAACTACTTTTCTTAATCATTAAAAAAATAAGTAATAAAACCATTCCAATTACTGGACCAGGAACTAGTAATTCAAAAAGTTTTGAAATACATTCACCCAAGAATTGAAATATTAAAAGTGTAATAATTCCTTTAAGCAAGAGGATCTTCCCCTCTTTCCCATGAACCTAAATACTTCTCAATTAAGTGAAAATCTTCACCACCGTGTTGAGTAAAGGTAATATATTGATTCTTTAAATCAATCTCAAATAAAGTATGAACTATTTCCATATAACGTAAGGCAATCTCACGACGTTGTTCAATAGTTCTTCCTTCTCTAATATCAAGGTTCATTAAACAAATATCATCAAGAGGGTTAGCTCTTCCAATTGTAAGATTATATTTTTCATACTCTCTAATACTAATAGCAATATGATCAGTTCCTGTATCCATAACGCTTGAAAAAACATCTCTTATTTCATCAACAAACTTATTTTTTGTTTCATTTGATATTCTTTTATTTATTTCAAATTGTAAATGTGGCATTTATTCTCCTTTGAATAACTTGTAAATAGAAGAAAAATCCTCTTTACCTTCACCTCTCATTTTCATTTTTGAAAACAACTCTTTTGGAATAGCAGCAGAATATAAAGGTCTTTTAAGTGTATATGCTAAATCTTGTAATAAATGTAAATCTTTATTTATTGCATCATTTGAGAAATGTGCAGAAAAATCTTCGTTGATTAGTTTTTGTTTTTTCCCATTTAAAACAAGTGAAGAACCACCACCAACACCTAAGATATTTAAAGCCTCTTCTTTAGGAATACTACAAGCTTCAGCCAATGATGTACACTCAGCAATAGTTGCCATAAATGAACCTAGACAAAGATTATTGATTAGTTTCATTTTTGTAGCACTTCCTTGTTTTTCTAAAAAGAAAATCTCTTTCCCAAGTTTTTCAAGTAATGGCTCTACTTCTTCAAAAACTTCTGGTTTTCCAGAAGATACCAAAGTTAATGCTCCTGATAATGCAGGGGCAACACTTCCAAATACTGGATTTTCTAAATATTTAGCACCCGCTTTTTCACATAATTCATGAAATTTTAAAACTTCTTCATAATGATGTGTACTTAAATCAATAATAGTTTTACCTTTTAATTCATCACATAAAAGTCCATTTTCCATATTAAAAACATTGTCAACAGCAGGAGAATCAAATAAACACATAAAAATTACATTACAAGTTTTTAGTAACTCTTTTGGAGTATCTACTACATCAAAACCTTTATCTATTGCTGTTTGTTTTGTTCTATTATATGTTAATACATTTTCACCAACTTGCTTTAATCTTGTAGCAATTGCTGTACCTAAATTTCCAAGTCCTATAAATCCAATTTTCATAAAAAGTCTCCAAAATATATTTTCCTATGATTATAATCAAGCATAACTAATTTGTCAAATTATATATTTGTTAATTTGCCGTTAAAATTAATGTCTTATAATCCCAAAAAGGATTTAAAATGAACAAATTTTTCAAAAGAGACTTGGCAACCTCATTTACAACATTTATTTTTATTGTAATGGCAACTACTGGTGTATTTATGTTTTATCATATTTTGGATAACTACACAAAAGAAATGCATAAAATTCTTGGTTTAGCTTTTGTAGCAATTGTATTTTTCCATGTTTTCTTTAATTGGAAGGGAATGAGAAGTTATTTTAGTAAAAAAGTATTTTTATTCTCAGGAATTGTAGTATCAGTAATAGCACTTGGTTTTATTGTAAATGCACCAAAAGGTACAAATGTTAAAAAAACAATAATTATGTCTGTAATTAATGCACCAATAAATGATTCACTTTTAGTATTTAATAGTAATTTAGAAAATGCAAAACAAAAGTTAGAAAAAGCAGGATTAAAAATAGGAACTGCTACAACATTTCAAGAAATAGCAAAAGTAAATAAAACTTCACCTTTTAATATTATAAATATAATAACAGAAAAATAGATGAGCTAACTCATCTATTTTAAAGTGTTATTTTTTTAAGTCAGCTATGATATTAGCTTTTAATTTATCAATTGTAAATCCAAATTGTTCAAATAAATCATTTGCAGGTCCACTTGCTCCAAATGTATCCATTCCATAAACTTTATGCGCGAATCTATAATATTCTAAACCACGTGCTGCTTCAACTGCAAATACTTGAGTATTTTTATCAATTACTTGGTCAATATAAGCTTGATCTTGTTCTAAGAATAAGTCAAAACAAGGAACAGAAACAACATTTGCAATAATTCCTTCTTTTTCTAATGCACAAGATGTTTGTAATGCTAACATTAACTCAGATCCTGAAGCCATAATAGTAATATTTGCATTTTCTCTTTTTTTAAGTAGATAAGCACCATTTGCAACTTCACCAAACTCTTTTTTATCTTTTAATACAGTTAAACCTTGTCTTGAACAAACAAATGCAGTTGGTGCATTCATTGTTAAAGCTTTTTTCCAAGATGCAACATTTTCAGTAGCATCAGCTGGTCTAAATGTATAGAAGTTTGGTAATGCTCTAAATTGAGATAATTGCTCAATTGGTTGGTGTGTTGGTCCATCTTCTCCAACACCAATAGAATCATGAGTCCAAACAAAGTGTTGAGGAATTGATGCTAATGCAGCAATTCTAGCAGCTGGTTTTAAGTAATCTGAGAATACGAAGAAAGTAGCTGAGTAAACTTTGTATAAACCGTAAAGGTTCATTGCATTTGCCATTGCTGCCATTGCGTGTTCTTTAATACCAAAGTGAATATTTCTTCCATTTGGAAAATCACCTTCACCTTTTAATTCAGTTTTATTAGATGGTCCTAAATCTGCTGAACCTCCTAAAAATCCTGGAACTGCTGCTGCAATTGCATTTAATATTTTATGATTTGAATCTCTTGTAGCTACTTTTGTATCAGCTTCAAATGTTGGGTATTCAATCGCATCATAATTTGGATTTTTTAGTTCTTCAATTTTTGCTTTAGTTTCTGCACTTAAAGAATCATTCCATTCATTTTCAGCAACAGAACCTGTGATTAATTTATCAAAAGCACCTTTTACATCAGCAGGAACGATAAATTTTTCATCTGGATTAAAACCAGCTTTTTTCTTAGAAGCTTTTATATCTTCTTCACCTAATGGAGCACCGTGAGCGTGGTGTGAACCTTCCATTGAAACTGAACCTTTTCCAATTAAAGTTTTTGCAATAATCATTACAGGTTTTGTAGCAGCTTTTGCTTGAACAAATGCTTTTTCAATTTGATCAAAATTATGTCCATCAATTTCAATTACTTCAAAATCAATACCTTGGAATCTTTTTTTAACATTTTCACTCCATGATAAAGAAGTACTACCTTCAATTGTAATAGAGTTTGAATCATAAATAATAACAAGATTATCAAGTTTTAAATGTCCTGCAGTTGCTGTTGCTTCATAAGAAATACCTTCTTGTAAATCTCCATCTCCACATAAACAGTAAACTTTATGATTTATAACATCAGAACCTAAAGTATTTTGTGCATATTTTGCAGCCGATGCAAAACCTACAGCATTTGCAATACCTTGTCCTAATGGTCCTGTTGTAATTTCAATACCATGAGTATGTCCATATTCTGGATGTCCTGGAGTTTTTGAGTTAGTTTGTCTAAAATTTTTTAAGTCATTTAATGAGATATCAAATCCCCAAAGGTGTAATAATGAGTATATTAAACCAGTAGCGTGACCACCAGAAAATACTAATCTATCTCTGTTTAACCATTTATCATTTGCTGGGTTTATATTTAAGTGTTGGCTTAAAACTGTAGCAATATCAGCTAATCCCATAGGTGCACCTGGATGTCCTGAGTTTGCTGCTTGAACCATATCTGCTGCTAAAAATCTTATTGTATTTGCTTGTTTTTGTAATAATTCTTTTGACATAATTATCCTATTTATTTGATGGGTTTTCTGTATTTTTGAGATTATATCTAAAATTGATTAAATACAATATGAAGTGTTTTACTTAAGATTTTGGAATAATAACTGTAAAAATGGCACCATCTTTATTATTTTTTACTTCAAGTTTACCATTCATATTATTTTCAATAATTAATCTTGACATAAATAGACCAATTCCTGAACCATTAATTTTTTCATAAGTAAAAAAAGGGTCAAAAACTTTTTCTATTGGAGTGATTTTTATTCCACCTGCATTATCTTCAATTTTTGTAATAATATCATTTTTATTTTCTGATATTGTGATTTTGATTTTTGGATTTTGGATTTTTCTTTGGATTAATACATCTCTTGCATTATTTAAAATATTTATTAAAACTTGTGAATATTCATTTTTATAACCTAGCATATGAGTATTTTTTTGAATTATAATATCAAGTTTAATATCATGTTGTTTTAAACTACTACTTATAATATTTACAGTTGAATTAATTTGTTCTAAAATCTCAAAATTGATTTTTTCTTTTTCTTTTAAAAAAAAGTTTTTAAAATCATCAATAGTATTTGACATATATTTTGTAATATCATTTAGTTTTTGAATTGAATTGAGTAGTTCCTGATTGTCTAAAGGAATATCCATATTTATTTTAGCTTCAATTGGAAGAAATATTGAAGAAATTTCCATTAGAGGTTGACGCCATTGATGTGAAATATTACTTAACATCTCACCCAATGCCGCCATCTTATTTTGTTGAAAAAGTAGCTTATCTTTTTCTCTATTTTTAGCTACTTCTTCTTTGACTCTTTTTTCTAGTTCTTTATTATGGTTTTCTAATTGTAAAAATTCATCTATCTTTGTTTGTCTCATATTTAAAAACCCAACTTTATAAAAAATTAAAAAAGATACAAATAGGAATTTATCCTATTTGTACATTATACAATAGGTGTAGTGTCTATATCATCATCAATTAATAATTTAACTGTTGAATTTGCACCAGTTCCAGTATAAACAGTATAATTTACACCATCTACTTGTTCTGTTCCTGCATTTGACCAATCACTTGGAGTATCAAGTTCTACAATATCTCCATTATCACCTTTTATTACTAATTCTTGATCATCTTGAAGTAATATATCATCTAGTTCAATAATCATTTTATCATCTACTGAATTATTTTCTAAATCAATGATATCTATACTAGAATCTAATTGAAGAGCTGCACTTAAATCAATATCTTCATCATCTGGTGTATTTACAATTGGTTCAGTTGGTTCTGGTCCTTCTGGAATAGGACTACTTTTTAATAATTCTACAACAGCAATATCACTAACTGTTTCACTATCTGTTAATCCTTGAGCATCTGTTACATCTATTGTAATACTTGTTAATAAATCTATATTTGTTCCTAAAAGATCATCTAATAATCCTTCATTATCTAATTCAATATGAGATAACAATTCATTAAAATCACTATTTGTTGCTCCTGCATCTGATGTAATTGTTATTGAACTTGTACCATTACCAATTATTGTAAATCCAGTTGTATCCGCACCTAATCCCATATTAAAATGTAATTCTCCTGTTAAAGATCCTAATCCTAACCCTGCTAATAAACCACTTGATGAAATTGTTACTGTTTTAATCTCATTATTTGGATCAAATACTACAAATGTTTGTTTTGATTCTAGAGTAATTAAATCTAACACATTTGCATCAACAGCTCCTAATAAAGAATTACCATTATCATATATAGCTGCAATTGGTGCATCTTCATTAAAGTTATTAGTATTATTATCATTAGTTGACAATAAATCTAAAACTAATAAGTCCTCTGTTTTTGCACTATGACTTTCACCTTTACTATCTGTAACTGACAATGTTATATTTGTTAATAAATCTAGATTTATTCCTAATAAATCATTTAACAATCCTGTATACTCCATATCAACATTTGATAATAATGCATTAAATGCATTACTTGTTGTCCCATTTGCTTCTGTTGAAGTTATTGTTATTGAATCTGTTCCAGAGCCAGTTATTATAAATCCTGATGTTGTTTGAAGATTAAATACTAATTCTCCTGTTAAAAACCCTAATAAACTTGATACTAATCCTGAAGAATTAATTGTTACACTTTTTATATTATCATCAGCGTCATACACTGCAAACTTTTGATTTGATTCTAATACAATTAAATCTGCAACATTTATATCTATTAATCCTAATAAAGGAGCTCCATCTTTAGCAATAATTGCATAAGGTCCACTATTTGCAACTATTGTAGCTGTATCTTCTCCTTTATCAGAAATATTACCAACAGCATCTGTAATTATTGCAGATACAATTATATCAGTACCAGCTTCTGGAGCTACTCCTGATAGTGATAATCCATTATTAATTATTTCTTGAGTTATTAAATAATCTGTTATTGTTCCATTTGGAGCAGTTACTGATAAAGTATCTCCTACTGCTGCATCAGATGGAACTGTAATTGTTACATTTAATAGTCCTTCTAGCTCATTTACACTTATCAATCCATCATTATTTGTATCTTCTGTAATAATAACAGTAGGTGCACTTGTACCAGCTGTATCTAACGTTACTTTATCTTCACCTGCTAAAGATATATTCCCTGCTATATCTCTAATTTTAGCTGATACTTCCATTGTAGTATTATTTGCAGATGCAGGATAAGCTATTATCAATTTGCCAGAATCATACATATCCTGAGTTATTGTATATTCACTTTCATTATTATTTATTGCATATGGATTTGTTACTATTAAGGTATCTCCAACTACAGCATTATCTGGAAGTGTAATTGTTACATTTACTAGTCCATCTAATCCTATTTCAGATGTACTTAACACTTCATCATTATTTACATCTTCACTAAATTCTACAGTTGGAGCATCACTTGATGAAAGATCTAAAGTAACAGATGCTTCACCTTTATCAGATACATTCCCTACTGCATCAACTATTACAGCAGACACTGTTACATCTTCACCATCTGCTGGGGCAGGATATGTTAAGTTTAATCCATTATCAATAATATCTTGTGTTATTTCATGATCTGTTGTAGTCCCATCTGGGTTTGTTACTATTAATGTATCTCCTACTTTAGTTTCTGTTGGAACTGTAATTGTTACATCTATCAATCCATCTGCACTTAATTCATCTGCATTAATATATCCATCATTATTTGCATCTTCTGTTATTACTACTGTTGGTGCAGTTGGCGATGTTCTATCTAAAGTTATTAAGCCAACACCCTCTTCAGATATATTACCAACTTTATCTGTAATTGTTGCAGATACTTTAACTTCACCATCTTGTGCAGGTGCTGGATAACTTAAGGGTAATCCATTATCAATAATATTTTGTGTTACTGTATATTTACTTATTGTTCCATCTGGGTTTATTACTGTTAATATATCTCCAATCTCAACATCATTTGGCATAGTAATTTTTACATCTATATCTCCTTGTAACTCTTCTGCAGTTACTATACCATCACCATTTGTATCTTCTGTAATAATTACTATTGGTGCTAATGCAATTGTATCAAGCGTCACAGAATCACTTCCTTTTGCAGAAACTGTTCCTAGTGAATCAGTAACTACTGCTGATACAGTTATACTTGTACCTTCTGCTTGTGTTGGATAACTTAATGCTAATCCATTTGTAATCATATTTTGTGTTATTGTGTAATCTGTAGTACTTCCATCTGGGTTTGTTACTGTTAATATATTTCCAGCTATTGCTTTACTTGGAATATCTATTGTTACATCAATATCTCCATCTAATTCATCAGAGCTAATTATTCCATCATTATTTACATCTTCTATTATTGTTACAACTGGTGCATCTGTTAACACTGGTTCTATAACTAATATCTCTGCTACTAGCAAGTCACTTGCTGTTGCACTATCTGTTAATCCCTTACTATCTGTTACTGTTAATGTTATATTTGTTAATAAATCTACATTTATTCCTAATAAATTATCTAATAATCCTGTATATTCCATATCAACATTTGCTAATAATGCGTTAAATGCATCACTTGTTGTTCCATTTGGATTTGTTGAAGTTATTGTTATTAAATCTGTTCCAGATCCTGTTATTGTAAATCCTGTTGAATTTGGAAGATTGAATACTAATTCTCCTGTTATTGATCCTAATAACCCTGATAACAATCCTGATGAACTAATTGTTACTGTTTTTATATTATTATCTGGATCATATACTGCAAATTGTTGAGTATCCGATAATATTATTAGGTCTGCGACATTTGCATCTATTAATCCCAATAATGCATTCCCATGCTCTTCTATTATTGCTATTGGGGCATGATTTAAGTCCCCTATTGTTGCACTATCTTCACCTTTTGCAGAAACAGTCCCTTTTGAATCAGTAACTACTGCTGATACAGTTATACTTGTACCTTCTGCTTGTGTTGGATAACTTAATGCTAATCCATTTGTAATCATATTTTGTGTTATTGTGTAATCTGTAGTACTTCCATCTGGGTTTGTTACTGTTAATATATTTCCAGCTATTGCTTTACTTGGAATATCTATTGTTACATCAATATCTCCATCTAATTCATCAGAGCTAATTATTCCATCATTATTTACATCTTCTATTATTGTTACAACTGGTGCATCTGTTAACACTGGTTCTATAACTAATATCTCTGCTACTAGCAAGTCACTTGCTGTTGCACTATCTGTTAATCCCTTACTATCTGTTACTGTTAATGTTATATTTGTTAATAAATCTACATTTATTCCTAATAAATTATCTAATAATCCTGTATATTCCATATCAACATTTGCTAATAATGCGTTAAATGCATCACTTGTTGTTCCATTTGGATTTGTTGAAGTTATTGTTATTAAATCTGTTCCAGATCCTGTTATTGTAAATCCTGTTGAATTTGGAAGATTGAATACTAATTCTCCTGTTATTGATCCTAATAACCCTGATAACAATCCTGATGAACTAATTGTTACTGTTTTTATATTATTATCTGGATCATATACTGCAAATTGTTGAGTATCCGATAATATTATTAGGTCTGCGACATTTGCATCTATTAATCCCAATAATGCATTCCCATGCTCTTCTATTATTGCTATTGGGGCATGATTAATATATAAAGTCGCTGTATCACTTCCTGTATCTGATACATTCCCTGCTAAGTCTGTAATTACTGCTGATACTGTTATACTTTCACCTTCTGCTGGTGCTTGATATTCTAATGCTAATCCATTTGTAATTATATCTTGTGTTATTGTGTAATCTGTAGTACTTCCATCTGGATTTGTTACTCTTAATATATCATTAACTAATGTTCCATTTGGTACTGTTACTTTTACATCTACTATTCCATCAGTACTTAATTCTGATAAGCTAATTATTCCATCATTATTTGCATCTTCTGTTATTACTACTGTTGGTGCAGTTGATATCATTGTTGTATCTAGAATTGCTGTATCACTTCCTGTATCTGATACATTCCCTGCTAAGTCTGTAATTACTGCTGATACTGTTATACTTTCACCTTCTGCTGGTGCTTGATATTCTAATGCTAATCCATTTGTAATTATATCTTGTGTTATTGTGTAATCTGTAGTACTTCCATCTGGATTTGTTACTCTTAATATATCATTAACTAATGTTCCATTTGGTACTGTTACTTTTACATCTACTATTCCATCAGTACTTAATTCTGATAAGCTAATTATTCCATCATTATTTGCATCTTCTGTTATTACTACTGTTGGTGCAGTTGATATCATTGTTGTATCTAGAATTGCTGTATCACTTCCCACATCAATAGGCTCTAATGGAATTATTGATTCAGAAAGGTTAAACCATCTATCACTATCAGCAATACCTGATAAAGAAGTACTTCCATCTGCTCCTAAAATAGAATCAAAATTAGAACCATTACTAGTTGTACCATTTTCATTCCCAGCTCCAGCAGCACCTAATGAATCAACAAGTGATTGAAAATCAGTAACTAAAATAAGAGAATTATCATCTGTTCCTGTAGAAGATTTTGAAGCTAAAGCTTCTAAACTATCTAAAATTTCACTTCCATTAAAAGCATTATTTTCTAAAATTGTATCAATTTTATCATTGTCAATATTTTTATTAATAATTAATGCCGTAGGATTATCAGTATTATTGTCATTTATTTGTAATAAAGGAACAATATTATTTAATTCTATATTTATTGTTTTACCACCAACATTAAATACTAACGAAATTGATTCTTGACCATCTGAAAAACTTAATTCATAATTTGAAAAACCACTTGAAAAAATATATTGTTGACCTTCTATAACATTGAATTCTAAATCTTCATTTACATCAATAACTTTGCTTGCACCAAATCCATCTTTTATTGTTAGTTTCATTCTATATCCTTTTTTCTATCTTATAATTCAATATTAATATTTTCATTAATTAATAGCTTAACTAAAGAGCTATCACCCACACCTTGATAAACTTTATATGTTACACTATCTAGTATTTCAATTGAGTTTTCAAGCCACTCATTCATATAAATTCTTGTAACATTTTTAGTAATAAGTAAATTATCATCGATAATCATTTACTGACTTTTCCTTCAATAAAATTATTTATATTGTTATATTACAAGAATAAAGTCTCTAAAAAGTTTTATAAATAATTTTTTTTAATTTTTTTGGAAGAAAAGATAACTAAATATTAGTTATCTTTCATGTAAAGAGTTTTCTTTTACTTTTAAAATTGGTTTTAGTAAAAAATCAAGAATAGATTTCTTTCCAGTAATAATATCTACACTTGCAACCATTCCAGGAATAATTGGAAGTTTAATACCATTTCTTTCAAGATAATTTTTATCTGTTTTAACTAAAATTCTATAGTAACTTTTACCCTCTTTAGATTCTTTATCAACAATACTATCTGCTGAAATTTCAATTATCTTTCCATCAAGTCCACCATAAATAGAAAAATCATAAGCTGTAATTTTTATAATAGCTTTTTGACTGGGATTTATAAAAGCAATATCTCTTGGATCTATTTTTGCTTCAACTACTAAAGCATCACTTAATGGTACAATTTCAACTAATTCCATACCAGATTGAACTACTCCACCAATTGTATTTACATTTAATTGTTTGATAATACCATCAACAGGGGAAGTTATAACGGTTTTTGCAACTTTATCTTGATCACCAACAAGTTTTGCTTCAAATTTATTAATTAATCCTGCAGTTTTTTGTAACTCATTGGATGCCTCAGCTTTAAAAGTATTTATTTTTTCACTAATTCTACTTCTAGCTTCAGTAATTGCATAATTAGATCTAGAAATTGATAATCTAGCAGTATCTAAGTCACCTTTAGTTTGAGTATATTCTTTTTCAATATTTAATAAATCATATTTAGATTTAACTCCCCTTGAAACAAGTTTTTTAATAGTTTTTCTTTGCTCAGTAATATAACCTAAACTCTCATTTAATCTATGAATATTACTTCTTATTTCTTTTAATTCTTGTCTCTTTTGGCTAGCTTGATTTTCTAATACACGAACAGATGATTTAAGTTCTCTAAATCTATTTTCTAATAATAAAGTCTCATTAATATCATATCTTGAACTATCTTTTAAAACTTTTTCATTATATTTTATTTTTGGTAATGGTTTATTAACATCAATTCTTGATTCAATTTTAAGTCTTGACATTACTGCTAATAAAGATAAATACTCTTGCTTGCTCTCTTCTAATGTAGCTTTAAATCTAGTTGTATCTATTTTCATTAATGCATCACCGTGTTTAACAGTTTGCCCCTCTTTAATAAAAATTTCAGAAATTATACCACCATCCAAAGATTGAACAGTTTGTATTTTATCAGTAGGAATAACTTTCCCATTTCCTCTTGCTAACTCATCAATTTCAGCAAAAGCTGCCCACAAAATGAGTGAAGAAAAGATTACTGTAACCAATACAAAAATGATATTTGATGTTCTTGATGCTTCTTTATTAGAATTTGCATAACTAGAATAAACAAATTCTAAGTCATCTTCCTCTTCATCATTAACACCATAAAGTTTTTTTATCCAGTTAATAAAACCTTTTTTAGGATTTCTAATTTCTTTTGCAAAATTTTTTTTATTATAGTGTTCTTTAATTTCTTTAGTATTACTAGGCTTTGTATCTTCTTTAGGTTCATTAGTGTATTCAATTACTGTTAAATGATCATCATCAGATTTTTTATTTATATCACTCATAACTAACCTGCCTTCGTTTTAAATACTTCATTTTTAGGACCATCAACAATAACTTGCCCATTTTCAAGAATAATAACACGATCTACTAGTTTTAAAAGAGATGTTTTATGAGTAACAACAATAAGTGTTTTATTTTCAATTATATTCATCATCCTATCAATAAATTGTTTTTCTGTTTGTCTATCCATTGAATTTGTAGGCTCATCTAACATAATAATATTAGGATCAGAGATTAAAGCACGAGCTAGAGTTACAGATTGTCTTTCTCCTCCTGATAACCCCTCACCTCTTTCTCCAACAAGAAGATCATATCCTGCTTCATGCTTACCTAAAAAGTCGTCTAATCCAGCAACTTTTGAAACTCTTAATAACTCTTCATCAGATACAAACTGTTCACCTATTGTAAGGTTATCTTTAATTGAACCCATAAATAAAAATGGTTCTTGTGGAACACTTCCAATTGCATGACGTAAATCTGTAGGGTCAATTTGTCGTGTATCTAATCCATCAATCAAAACAGAACCAGATGTTGGAGAATATAAATTTATAATCATTTTTAATAATGTAGATTTACCAGAACCAATTTTCCCCAGAATTGCTACTTTTTCACCTTTTTTAATTTTTAAATTAATATCTTTTAATGTTTGGTGATTTTGATCTTTATATGAGAATTGGAGATTTTTCAATTCAATATCACCTTTTAAATTAGGTCTACTTATATATGATTTATTCTCTTTCTCAACAGGCATATTCATAACTTCATCTAAATTATCCAAAGATAACATAGTTCTATCAAATTTAATAATCATACCAACTAATTGAGAAACAGGAGCAATAACTCTACCGTTTAAAATCATAGCCGCAATTATTGCACCCATTGTAATTTCACCATCTTTTGCTAAATAAACACCACCTGCAACAATTGCGATATTTGAAAATTGAGAAATAAATGCAGTAAAATATGTAATACTTTGAGATAAAAAATGACCTTTTTCTGCATAATGTACTGTTTTATTAATAGATTTATCCCAATGAGTCTTCATTCTATTTTGTGCTTTTACACTTTTTATGATTTCTAAACCTGCAACAGTTTCAATTAATGTAGTATGTTTAATTTGGTCTTCTTTTACAGTCTTTTCAATAATTGTCTTTAATGGTCGCTGTAAATACCAAGAAAATATTATTGAAATCACGACAGTTGCCAAAGTAATATAGGCAAGAGGTCCTGCAATATAAAAAATTACTAGAATAAAAATTATAATGAAAGGTAAATCTACAACAGCTGCAAGGGTAGCAGATGTAAAAAATTCTCTTACACTTTCAAATGATTGTAATCTACTTACAAATTGCCCAGTTGAAGCAGGTTTTGCATCCATCTTAATATTTAATATATGATTAAATATTTTATTTGACATAATAGTATCAGCTCTTTTACTAGCAATACCTAAAAAATGTGCTCGTAAAATTTTTAATAATAAATCAAAAAACATAACAATTGAGATTCCAATAAATAATGCCCATAAAGTTTCAATTGCATTATTAGGTAAAACTCTATCATATACGTTCATAGTAAAAAGTGGCGTTGCTAAAACAAATATATTTATAAATAAAGAGACTATAATAACCTGCTTATAAATACCCTTATTTCTAAATAATGTTCCCCAAAACCACTCTTTTGGACTATCAACTAAAACTTCTTTTTCAATTCTATTATTAAAATTATATTCAGGTTTAATAATAATTATTTCA
The DNA here is from genome assembly GCF_003667345.1 of Poseidonibacter antarcticus. Lineage (NCBI taxonomy): Bacteria > Pseudomonadati > Campylobacterota > Epsilonproteobacteria > Campylobacterales > Arcobacteraceae > Poseidonibacter > Poseidonibacter antarcticus. Next base: position 3,410 of record NZ_RCWF01000003.1, on the reverse strand, counting down.
CCTGTATACTCTAATTCTAACTTAGGAATACTAATCATTGTCTCACCTGAACTTAAACCAGGTAAAATAACATTAGCTGTTCCTTCAGCTAAATCATAATCAAGTAATACGCAAGCTCTATTCTTATCTAAAATTAAAACTGAAGGTAATGCAAGTTTCGTGATATTTTTTAAACTTTTTCTTTTTACAGTTCTTCCAATTAATCCAATTTTAGCGGCAGCTTCATGGAACATTGAAATATTCATTGAGGTATTATGGATAGGTAGACCAAAAGTTAATGACTCAGCTGATGTTTCTCTTTTATGAAATTTAGATAAAAAAAGTAGACAACCTAAAAGGTCATCCACTTTTCTTCTATCTTTTAAATTTGTTAATGTTTCATTTTCTCTTACATTTGAATCATTAGTTTTCATATTTGCCTTTTTTCAAGATTAGTGATATTTTTTATATAGTTTTTGATGTTTACTAATGTTATCAATATAAGGTTTACCAGCTTTTAAATCTTCTGAGAAGTTAGCAATTGCAGCTTTTGCTTCTTTAACAGAATCAAATACACCATAAATAACTTTTGCACTTTTCATACCTGGTCCAAATTCATATGTATACGCTTGACTAGAATCAAGTCCTTTTCTAGCTACAAATTCATTTGCTTTTAATAAACCATTAGTTGTTGCAATATTAATTGTATATTTTCTTGGTGAAGCATCTAAGAATGATAAACTTTTAACTTTTTCAATACTTTGTCCAACAGGTTTATTTGAAGCAATAGGTCTATTTACACTTACACTTTTTACTTCATCATCACCTAATAATACATTTAATTCATCAGATTCAGCATCTCTATTTGGATCAATTTTTGTTTCATTTTCTAACATTTGTGAAACTTTTTTACTTTTAACAACCTTATTTGCTTTAACTGCAAAATTATCAGAATTAATATCAGCTGAAGATAATACTGTTTCACTTAACATTGACGTATTATTCAATAATTCATAATAATTTACATATAAATCAAATTCTCTATTTACTAAACTCTTTTGAGCTTCATATAAATCAAGTTGAGCATCTAATATATCAACAAAAGTTCTAGTACCCGCTTCAAATTCACTTTTATATACATCAACAATATTTTCATTTGCTACCACATATTTTTTAAGTACTTCAATTCTGTCTTTATTTTTCATAAAACTTTGATAATTAACTTTAGCTTTTTCTACAACCTTATTTGTGATTGCATCTAATCTATCTTTTTGTTCTGCTAAGAATAATTCTTCTTGTTTTGAAATAGCATAATCAGATCCACCATTGTAAATATTCCATGATAAATTAATTCTTCCATAAACTTGATCTTCTTTACCTTCTTCATCCAATTCTAAATCACTATCTGTTAAAGCTTTTAATTCTAAATTTAAATTAGGTAAAAAAGTAGCATCAGCTTGTGCTATTTTTTCTCTTTGCGCTTTAATTCTTTCAATTTGTTCTAAAACTTCATTATTTCTTAATACTGATAATTCAACAGCTTTTTGTAAACTAGTAGGAATCTTACCTAAATCAATAAATGGTCTATTTTCATCACCATCAGCTTCCATACCAATATATCTTTTAAATGTACTAAGTCTTGAACTTCTTAAATCTTTTTCTTCTAAATATTTTTCTTTTAAGAAATTTAATTTTGAATCAACTTCATAAGTTTCTAATACTTCACCACTGATTGATTCTTTTTCTTTTGCAATTAATAAGTTTTCTTGATTAGTTCGGATCATATCTTTTGTTAAAGCTAATAATTCATTATATTGAACTAATCCTGTATAAGCTGTAATAGCTTCTAAAACAACATTTTCAATATTCGTTCTAGTTTTATATTTATTTGCAAGTTCATTGTGTTTTGCTTCTCGAACTCTACTTGGAGTCAAATCACCATCATAAAGCATTTGATTTAAAGCAATACCAAAATTATATCCATCTTCTTGATCAGAACCATCAGTTAAACTTGAAGAAGAGTCATAATCTTTTTCAGTATTACTTTTTTCTAGTGTTCCATCAATATCAATACGAGGATAATAGTTACCTCTTCTTTCATCAACATATTTTCTAAATGCTCTTTGATTGTTCTTTTCAGCTATAACTTCAGGATTTGTAGTCAAAACCTTTTCAACACTATCTTTTAAGCTAATAGCATGTAGTGATGTACTTGCAAGCACAGATATACAAGTAAATTTTAGTAGTTTACGAATATTCATATCGTTTTCCTTTTATATAATTAGTGAATGTAAAAATAATTTTCTTCGTAACTTTATTAAAGTTTAACTTAATATTTGATAAATCTATAGTCTTTCTATTATATTTATGAAATACAACATAACAATATTTTAATAAATTCTAGTATTAAATAAGTTATGTTATAATTTATTTAATGCTTTTAAGGTAATATAATGAATTATAATAATAATGAAAACTTAAATTTCAATAATATACTAAGAAATTTAAATGTTTTGTATATAGAAGATGAAGATAATATACGAAAGAATGTTTCTCAAACTTTAGCTTTACTCTGTAAAGAAGTTTTTGATGTAGCAAGAATTGAAAAAGCTAATGAAATATTAAATAACTCACATATTGATATAATAATTTCTGATATTAATCTTGATGGAGATAATGGCTTAGACTTTATTGAAAGAATTAGAATTAAGAATAAGATAATACCTGTAATTTTTATAAGTGCGTATACAGACACTAACTATTTATTACAAGCCACTAAATTAAAATTAATAGATTATTTAATAAAGCCTATTGATTTTAAAATGCTAAAAAATGCTTTAATAAATTGTGTACAAGATATCATTGATAATTCAAGATACATTATAAACTTTCCAAATAATATCAATTATAATGTATTACAAAAAAAATTATTTAATACTTTAGAAAATAAAGAAATCGGATTAACATCAAAAGAAATATTACTATTAGATTATTTAATAAAATTTAATAATAGAGTAATTCCACAAGAAGAATTAAAAATAAATATATGGGAAGATATGTTTGATGCAAGTGATTCAGCTTTAAAGAATTTATTAAATAAAGTAAGAAAAAAAATAGGTAAAGAAAGTATAAAAAATATATCAGGAGTGGGATATAGAATAAAACTATAAAAAATCTGAAATTTGAGCTAATTTATAAATAGAAATCAAGCATAAAACGCGCGCAAAAAAAAAGCTTAGCTTAAAACACTAGAATAAGTGTAAAAAGCTAAGCTAATTTGAATAAATACTCAAGAGCTGGCAGTGACCTACGTTTCCGACAAGGGGACCCTGCAGTATTATCAGCGATGAAGAGCTTGACTTCCAGGTTCGAAATGGGACTGGGTATTTCCTCTTCTCTATAACCACCAGCAAAACTGAGTAATCAATATA